>NZ_JBFTQY010000013.1:0-179733 GCF_056399245.1 Rhizobium sp. 01N447_2 | reverse complement strand
GGTCGGCGGCGAGCTTGTCGGATGCCCTGTCGGAGATCGTGTAGACGGTGGCGCCGCGGATATCCTTCTGCTTCAACGTGTCGGCATGCAACGAAATGAAGAGGCCGGCATGGTTCTGGCGGGCGATCAGCACGCGCTGCGAAAGCGACAGGAACTCGTCATCCTCGCGCGTCAAGAAGGCCTTGATGCCTGGTTCCTTGTTCAGCCGGTCGGTCAAAGCCTTGGCGAAGGCAAGCGTCACCTGCTTTTCCTCGGTCTTGGTATCGACGCCGATCGCGCCGGTATCGATGCCGCCATGGCCGGCGTCGACGGCAATGACGAAATCGCCGGGAGCAGCTTTTTCCGGTGCCGGAATGGCGCTCGTCGTCTGCGCCGCCTCAGTCCGATCGCTCCAGGATTGCGTCTTCACCAATTCGGCAAAGGCCTCCTTGTCGATCATCTCGGCATCGAGCACGAGGCGATGGCCGTTGCCCGTCTCATCGGCCTGCACCTTGGCAAGCGCCAGCTTCACCGGCCCTGCCGTCGTCAGCACGATGCGGGYGCTCTCCTCGTCCATCTTGCCGTAGCGGATATCCTTGAACAGGCCGCGGGCGGCAAGATCCTTCGCCGGAAAACCGAAGGCGGTCGCCGGCAGGTCGACGACGATGCGTTCCGGATTGGCGATATAATGGACCGAGAAACGCGGCTCGCGATCGAAATCGATGACGATGCGGGTCCTTGCATCGTCGCCGACGATGCGCGCGCCATAGGCAAGCAGCGGATCCCTGGCCTCGACGGAGCTCGCAGCGACCGGCAGGAGACTGGCGGCCAAAAGCGCCGCCAGAACCCGCCTTGCGATTGTCGATCGCCGCGCTGCGGATTTCGCCGCGATCCGAGCCCTCTTAAACAATAAACCGCCACACCCTATTTGTATTGCAATGGACCCGACGCGGCTGCGGCGAACGTCGCTGTGACGAAACACCCGCTGCAGCCTGCCGAATCGCGATCACTTTATCCCCAGCTTCTATGCGTTGCGAAATCCATCAATATTATGGCACATTTGGCTTTTCCCTTGCTATTGTGACACAGAAAACATACAACGAATTTCAGGGTAAAGTGTTGACGGGATAGAGTCGCCGCAAAGGCTGCCAGCCAGATCAGGACCTGGCGCCACACCGGTCATCGTCCGCCGTCTCATGCGCTTAATCCCTAGAACTGGATCCTGATTTTCCGGCTTATTGTCGGAATTCATTGGTGGATCAGCCACCACGCTCTCAGGGAGCAAACTCATCGGACCCGAACGGGTCTTCGTATTTGTCGATCACGCTTGGTTGTTGATGGTTTCGCAGCAGGTTTTATCTGAAGTGTACAGGCCCCGGACCGAAATGGTTCCGGCTGCGGTCTGGCTGCTGCCCTCCCCCTCGCATCAGGCGCGACTTTCATTATCCGGCGCGGCCACTGCGGACCGCATTCTTTCTGTCTCAACAACAGTCGGGAATGCGCTCTCGCGGCCACGCCGAGGAGCACAGCTTACATGGCAGACAAAATGCTTATCGATGCGTCTCACGAGGAAGAGACGCGCGTCGTTGTCGTTCGCGGGAACCGCATAGAAGAATTTGACTTCGAGTCCCAGCACAAGAAGCAGATCCGCGGCAACATCTATCTTGCAAAGGTAACGAGGGTCGAGCCCTCGCTGCAAGCCGCCTTCGTCGATTACGGCGGCAACCGGCACGGCTTCCTGGCCTTCGCCGAAATCCATCCCGACTATTATCAGATACCGCTTGCCGACCGTCAGGCGCTGCTTCGGGCCGAAGCCGAAGAGCATCGCCGCGACGAAGACGTCGAGCATGTCGAAACCGCGCCGATGGTCGATCTTTCCAAGCAGGATCAGCCGGATGTCGGCATCGTTCCGGCAGAGGCGCCGGAAACGGCTGCCGTAACGGAAGAGACGACAGCGGTAGAGACCGCGGCCGCCGAGGAAGCGCCTGCGAAGAAGGCAAGGCCGCGCCGCAGCCGCAAGAAGGTCGTAGAACCGGCCGCCGAGACGACCGCGACCGAGGACGCTGTTCCCACAGACGTCGAAGCCGAAGGCGCGTCGACTGTCGACAATGAGGATGACGGTTCGACCGGCGGCGCGATGGCCGCGATGGTGGAAACCGACTCGATCTCCGAAGACGTCGATACCAGCAAGCGTCGCCACGATGACGACGACGATGATGACGATCACGGCGAAGAGGAAGTCATCGAAT
Source organism: Rhizobium sp. 01N447_2 (assembly GCF_056399245.1). NCBI lineage: Bacteria > Pseudomonadati > Pseudomonadota > Alphaproteobacteria > Hyphomicrobiales > Rhizobiaceae > Rhizobium > Rhizobium sp. 01N447_2. Next base: position 177,505 of record NZ_JBFTQY010000013.1, on the reverse strand, counting down.
CCGTCGGCGCTGAAGATGCGATGGAAGAAGTGCCGGATCGCGTGCAGCGCAAGCCGCGCAAGCAGTACCGCATCCAGGAAGTCATCAAGCGCCGCCAGATCCTGCTCGTGCAGGTTGCCAAGGAAGAGCGCGGCAACAAGGGCGCAGCGCTTACAACCTATCTGTCGCTCGCCGGCCGCTATTCAGTGCTGATGCCGAACACGGCGCGCGGCGGCGGCATTTCCCGCAAGATCACCAACCCTGCCGACCGCAAGCGCCTGAAGGAAATCGCGCGCCTGCTCGAGGTGCCGCAGGGCATGGGCGTCATCCTTCGCACCGCCGGTGCCAACCGCACCAAGGTCGAGGTCAAGCGCGACTTCGAATATCTGATGCGCCTGTGGGAGAATGTGCGCACGCTGACGCTGGCGTCCACCGCTCCCTGCCTCGTCTATGAGGAAGGCTCGCTGATCAAGCGCTCGATCCGCGACCTCTACAACAAGGATATCAGCGAAGTCATCGTTTCCGGCGAAGAAGGCTATCGTGAAGCGAAAGACTTCATGAAGATGCTGATGCCGAGCCATGCCAAGGTGGTTCAGCCCTACCGCGACATCCATCCGATCTTTTCACGTTCCGGCATCGAGGCTCAGCTCGACCGCATGCTGCAGCCGCAGGTGACGCTAAAGTCCGGCGGCTACCTGATCATGAACCAGACCGAAGCGCTGGTCTCGATCGACGTCAACTCCGGCCGCTCGACCCGCGAACATTCGATCGAAGACACCGCACTACAGACGAATCTCGAGGCTGCAGACGAAGTCGCGCGCCAGCTTCGCCTTCGCGACCTTGCCGGCCTGATCGTCATCGACTTCATCGACATGGAAGAGAAGCGCAACAACCGCGCTGTCGAGAAGAAGCTGAAGGAATGCCTGAAGAACGACCGCGCTCGCATCCAGGTCGGCCGGATCTCGCATTTCGGCCTGCTCGAAATGTCGCGTCAGCGCATCCGAGCTTCGGTTCTCGAATCAACCACGCAGGTCTGCTCGCATTGCGGCGGCACCGGCCATGTGCGCTCGCAGTCCTCCGTCGCGCTGCATGTTCTGCGCGGCATCGAGGAATATCTGCTGAAGAACACCACGCACAACATCACCGTGCGCACCACGCCTGACATCGCGCTCTACCTGCTCAACCACAAGCGCCAGACGATCATCGATTACGAAAGCCGTTTCGGCGTCGCTATCGTCATCGATGCAGACGGTTCGGTCGGCGCACAGCATTTCGCGATCGATCGCGGCGATCCGGTGGAAAACCCGGTCAAGATCGAAACGCTCTTCAACTTCGCAGCCATTCCCGAGGATGACGACGACGATATCGTCATCGAAGTGGATGAGGAGGAAGACGAGGAACTCGAGGAAAAGCCGGCCGTTGCCGAACGGCCCGTCGCAGCACGCTCGGAAGGCGAAGCTGACGGCAACCGCAAGCGCAAGCGCCGCAGGCGCCGCCGCGGCCGCAACGGCAATGCCGAGCAGCCGGCATCGGCAGCAGGCGAAGCCGGCGACGAGGATGAAGACGGTGACGACGAGGGCAGCGAAGGTGATGAAAACACCGAAGCTACGCCTGAGACACGCGCTGAAAGCGAGGAATCGCAGCGCCGCAAGCGGCGCCGTCGCGGCAAGCGTGGCGGCCGTCGCAATCGCGCCGAAGATGGTTCCGAACTGACGGCTGGCGAAGCCGGTGAAGACAATGGCGGCGATGAGGACGAAGGCGACGACGTTTCGAACGACGGCGCTCCGAGCGAAGCCGTAGTGGTCGAGGCGATTGTCGAGCAGGCTGACGAAGGCCAGGCCGCGATGGCAGCCGTCGAGAGCGCAGCCGTCATAACCGAAGAGGTGAAGCCCGCCCGTACCCGCGGTCGCCGCAAACCGGCCGCAGTGCCGGTCGAGGAACCAGTTGCAGAGACGGCACCTGTGGCCGAGGCCGAACCGGAATTGGTTGAAGCCTCCGCCGATCTCGAAACGCCAGTTCAGGAAGAGGCAAAGCCGGTTCGCGCCAACCGCGAATCCAACATCTCCTCCTCCGAGCCGACGGTGAAATCCACTCGTGTCGAGAATGGTGAAGGCGATGACGGCAAGCCGAAGAAAGCCGGCTGGTGGCAGCGCCGTGGCTTCTTCTGAACGCTGATTTTCGGACGTAAACACTGAAATCCGGCCGCGGCGACGCGGCCGGATTTTTGTTTATGGCGAGGATTTTCGCGACCGGCCCGATGATAAACGGTGATTATCGTCGACAGGTCAATCCGATGGCCGAGCGACTCGGCCTCAGGATCGCCTGACCCGCTTGCGATCAGGCGGCAGGCGGATAGAGCAGGTCGACGATGTAGCTGGCGTCGAAGCGGGAATCGAGCATGCCGTAGGTGGAGCGCCAGCCGCCGGCAAGACGCGTCTCGATGAAGGCATCGGCAATGCGCCCAGCGCCCAGCCGATAGAGTTCAGCGGCACCGGCGGCGAGCGCCAGTTGTTCGACGAGCAGGCGCGCGGCGCCCTCATCCTGTTCACACAGCGCAATTGCGGCGCGCAGCACGTCGATCGTCTTCTTACCGGCGGGTCCGAGATCGCGGGCAAGGCCGGCAAAGACCGTTTCGAACAGATCCTTGCCACGGTTGAGCACGCGCAGCACGTCGAGCGCCATGACGTTGCCGGAGCCTTCCCAGATGGCGTTGACAGGAGCCTCGCGGTAATGGCGGGCAATCGGGCGTTCTTCGATGTAGCCATTGCCGCCGATGCATTCCATCGCCTCATAGATCAGCGCCGGCGCGATCTTGCAGCACCAGTATTTGGCGACCGGCGTCATGACGCGGGCATAGGCCGCTTCCTCGGCATTGCCGCGCGCCTTGTCGAAGGCGTCGGCCAGACGGAAGGACAGTGCCGTCGCGGCGGCAACATCGAGCGCCATGTCGGCGAGCACGCGCGTCATGATCGGCTGGTTGACGAGCATCTTGCCGAAGACGCTGCGGCCGCGGGTGTGGTGCACGGCTTCGGCGAGCGAGGCGCGCATCATGCCTGACGAGGCCAGCGCGCAGTCGAGCCGGGTCAGCGTCACCATGTCGAGGATCGTGCGGATGCCGGCATCCGGACCACCGAGCAGGAAACCGAACGTATCGGTGAACTCGACCTCGGACGAGGCGTTGGAGCGGTTGCCGACCTTGTCCTTCAGCCGCTGGAATTGCAGGCCGTTGGCGGAACCATCCTCCAGAAGGCGCGGCACGAGAAAACAGCCCATGCCCTCCTTCGTCTGCGCCAGCATGATGAAGGCATCGCTCATCGGCGCCGACATGAACCATTTATGGCCGGACAGCCGGTAGATGCCCTCGCTGACCTTTTCGGCAGCGCTCCTGTTGGCGCGCACATCTGTGCCGCCCTGTTTTTCCGTCATGCCCATGCCGATGGTCACGGCGGATTTCTGCATGGCGGGCTTGTTCGACGAATCATATTTGCGCGAGAGAATTTTTGGCGCCCAGTCCTTCTGGACCGCGGGCGAAGCCGAGAGCGCCGCAACGGAGGCGCTCGTCATCGTCAGCGGGCAGAGATGGCCGGATTCCAGCTGCGACGTCAGATAAAACCGCGCGGCACGAACCTTGTGGGCCTCGTCCTTGGCCTCGGTATCGGCCTGGGGATCCCAGACGGAGGAATGCAGGCCGACCGACATGGAGCGGCGCATCAATGCATGCCAGGCAGGATGGAATTCGACGACGTCGAGGCGCTCACCGCGCGGACCGTGGGTGCGCAGCTGCGGCGCGCCCTGGTTTGCCATGCGCGCCATCTCCTGCGCCTCCGGCGAGGTGACGTAGCGGCCCATGTTTTCCAGGTCTTCGCGGATGCCGCGCGGCAGGGCCGCCGTCAGATCGACGATCAGCGGATCGGATCGATAGGCATTGATGCCGGACCACAGGCTCGGCTGGTTGAGTTCTGCGAGTTTGTCGTCAGTCCGGTTGGCGGAGGTCATAATTCGCTTCTAGTGTAAGAACCCGGCAAAGGGAAACCGGAAGTTATGATTCGGTTCATTCTGCTCTATCGGAATTCGGGCGAAAATGCATGGGGACATAAGCCTTTGCCCACAGCACATGCTTGCCCCGGCGGGCAGCACTCTTTATAGACCCGCCAGAGACAGCAAGAGGCAGGGTCATGGTTTTTTTCCCCCACCGCCACCTCATCGGCATCAAGGGCCTCACCGAGCAGGATATCACCTATCTTCTCGACAAGGCGGACGAGGCCGTCAAGATCAGCCGCCAGAGAGAAAAGAAGACGTCGACGCTGCGCGGGCTGACGCAGATCAACCTCTTCTTTGAGGCATCGACTCGCACGCAGGCCTCCTTCGAGCTTGCCGGCAAGCGGCTGGGCGCCGACGTCATGAACATGTCGGTCGGCAATTCCTCGGTGAAGAAAGGCGAAACACTGATCGACACGGCGATGACGCTGAATGCGATGCGCCCCGATGTGCTGGTGATCCGCCATTCGAGCGCCGGTGCGGCCGCCCTTCTCGCCCAGAAGGTCTCCTGCTCGGTCGTCAATGCCGGTGATGGGCAGCATGAACATCCGACCCAGGCGCTGCTCGACGCGCTGACGATCCGCCGCGCCAAGGGCAAGCTGTCGCGCATCATCGTGGCGATCTGTGGCGACGTGCTGCATTCGCGGGTGGCGCGCTCCAATATCCTTCTGCTCAACGCGATGGGCGCCCGCGTGCGTGTCGTCGCGCCTGCGACCCTCCTGCCGGCCGGCATCGCCGAGATGGGCGTCGAGGTCTTCCATTCGATGCAGGAAGGGCTGAAGGACGCCGACGTCGTGATGATGCTGCGGCTGCAGCGCGAGCGCATGTCCGGCGCCTTCGTGCCTTCGGTGCGCGAATACTTTCACTTCTACGGTCTTGACGCCGAAACGCTGAAGGCAGCGAAGGACGATGCCCTGGTCATGCATCCCGGGCCAATGAACCGCGGCGTCGAGATCGCCTCGGAAGTAGCGGACGGGCCGCAGAGCGTGATCGCCGAACAGGTGGAAATGGGGGTCGCGGTGCGCATGGCCGTCATGGAGACGCTGCTCGTCTCGCAGAACCAGGGTCCCCGAAGCGAGGGAATGATGGCATGAGCAACCCAATCGTCCTCAAGAACGTCCGCATCATCGACCCGTCGCGCAATCTCGATGAGATCGGGACGATCATCGCCGAAAACGGCGTGATCATCGCCGCTGGCGGCAAGGCGCAGAACCAGGGCGCGCCTGATGGAGCCGTCATCCGCGACTGCACGGGCCTCGTCGCGACGCCCGGGCTCGTCGATGCGCGCGTCCATGTCGGCGAACCCGGCGGCGAACACCGTGAGACGATCGCCTCGGTGAGCCGGGCGGCGGCGGCCGGCGGCGTCACCTCGATCATCATGATGCCGGACACCGATCCTGTTATCGACGACATCGCGCTCGTCGAATTCGTCAAGAAGACGGCGCGGGATACGGCCGCCGTCAACGTCTATCCGGCAGCCGCCATCACCAAGGGCCTTGCCGGCGAGGAGATGACGGAGATCGGCCTGTTGATGCAGGCAGGCGCCGTCGCCTTTACCGACGCGCATTCCAGCGTCCACGACACGCAGGTGCTGCGCCGGATCATGACCTATGCGCGTGAATTCGGCGCCGTCGTCTCCTGCGAAACGCGCGACAAATATCTCGGCGCCAACGGCGTCATGCATGAGGGGCTTTTCGCCAGCTGGCTCGGGCTCTCCGGCATTCCAAAGGAAGCCGAGCTCATCCCGCTCGAACGCGATCTCAGGATCGCGCAGTTGACGCGCGGCCGTTATCACGCCGCGATGATCTCGGTGCCGGAATCGGTCGAGGCGATCGAGCGCGCCCGCAGCCGCGGCGCCAAGGTGACCTGCGGCATCTCGATCAACAATCTGGCGCTCAACGAAAACGACATCGGCGAATACCGCACCTTCTTCAAGCTCTATCCGCCGCTGCGCCCGGAAGATGACCGAGTGGCCATGGCCGACGCCCTTGCGAGCGGCGCGATCGATATCATCGTCTCCTCACACGACCCGCAGGATGTCGATACGAAGCGCCTGCCGTTCGGCGAGGCGGAGGACGGCGCGATTGGCCTCGAAACCATGCTGGCGGCAGCCCTCAGGCTTCACCATGGCGGCCAGGTGAGCCTGATGCGCCTGATCGACGCCATGTCCACCCKCCCCGCGCAAATCTTCGGTCTCGCGGCCGGCACGTTGAAGCCGGGCGCTGCGGCCGATATCGCGCTGATCGATCTCGATGAGCCTTGGCTTGTCGCTAAAGACATGCTTCTCTCCCGCTCGAAGAATACGCCGTTCGAGGATGCGCGCTTCAGCGGACGGGCGGTCGCAACATACGTCTCGGGAAAGCTTGTCCACGCAATTTAGGATCGACACCATCGCCGTCCATCCCGCAGCGGAAGAAGGTCGGACCTGAGGATAAGTCACGGAGGGGCTGAGGGGCATATGTTATCCAATCTCATGTCATGGCAGATCACGCTGCCGATCGCGCTTGCCGCCGCTGTTATCGGTTATCTCTTCGGCTCGATCCCTTTCGGCCTGATCCTCACACGTGCCGCCGGCCTCGGCGACGTGCGTAGCATCGGCTCCGGCAATATCGGCGCGACCAATGTGCTCAGAACAGGAAACCGGTCGCTCGCCGCGGCGACGCTGCTGCTCGATGCGCTGAAGGCATCGGCCGCGGCCTGGATCGTCGGCTATTTCCTCGGTGAGGAGGCCGCGATCATCGCCGGCTTCTTCGCCTTCATCGGCCATCTCTTCCCGGTCTGGATCGGCTTCAAGGGCGGCAAGGGTGTCGCCACCTATATCGGCACCCTGCTCGGCGTCGCGCCGATCATGGTCGTGCTCTTCGCTGCCGTCTGGCTGGCGGTCGCTTTCACCACCCGCTACTCCTCGCTGTCGGCGCTGGTCGCCATGCTTGTCATTCCGGTTGCGCTGTGGATACTGGGTAACGAAAAGGTTGCGGCTGTCATGGCGATCATGACCCTCATCTCCTACTGGAAGCACAAGGCGAATATTTCGCGCCTGATGGGCGGGACGGAAAGCAAGATCGGGGCAAAGGGATAATGGATGCGCTGAGCGCGGGACCAAAAGGCGTCGTGCTGACCGAACGGCAAAGAATTGCCTGGCTGCGCCTTATCCGTTCCGACAATATCGGCCCTGCCACCTTTCGCGACCTCATCAATCATTTCGGTTCGGCCGAGGCAGCGCTTGCCGCACTGCCGGAGCTTTCGGCGCGCGGCGGCGCCACTCGGGCAATCCGCATCGCCAGCGAGGCCGAGGCGCATCGGGAACTGGAGGCGGCGCATCGCTTCGGCGCCCGCTTCGTCGGCATCGGCGAGCCGGACTACCCGCAAGCGCTGAAACAGATCGACGGCGCGCCGCCGCTTCTGGCCGTCAAGGGCGCACTTGCCGCCGCCAAACGCCCGGCCGTCGGCATCGTCGGCTCGCGCAACGCCTCGATCGCAGGCGATTCGACCTGTTCTCGTCATCGATGGCAGAGGAGCCTGCGCGTGACGGCAAGCCCATATCGGTGCCACCAGGCGATTCCGATCGAACCCGCATCATCGATGCGCTCGGGCCGACCCCGGTTGAGATAGACGACGTCATCCGTCATACCGGCCTCTCGGCATCCGCTGTCTATCTCATCCTTCTGGAACTCGATATATCAGGCAGACTGCACCGTCATCAGGGCGGCCTTGTCTCGCTTTCCGATTGAACCTTGCGCGACATCAGGCGGTAGCTTTGCGAATTGCCGAACCCTGTGTCGAAAAACCTTTGCCAACCCATCTAAAATTGTATTTTCCCGACAATCTCCTCTCGGCTGCAACAGATGCAAGAGGTAAAATTGTAGCAAACCCCTTGACCGCGGCGATTTCCCTGTCCATGTCGAAGGGCCGGTATCCAAGTTGCGGTGTGTGTTGCGCTGGTTTCAACGCTGGCGTCCTTTCCTTTTTAGAGAATCATGATGAATGTTGTAGTGGTGGAATCGCCTGCCAAGGCTAAGACGATCAACAAGTATCTGGGTCCGGGATACAAAGTGCTCGCCTCCTTCGGCCATGTGCGCGATCTGCCTGCCAAGGATGGCTCAGTCCTCCCCGATCAGGATTTCGAAATGCTTTGGGAGGTCGACAGCGCCTCCGCCAAGCGGATGAAGGACATTGCCGACGCGGTGAAATCTGCCGATGGCCTGTTTCTCGCGACCGACCCGGATCGCGAAGGCGAAGCGATTTCCTGGCACGTTCTCGACATGCTGAACAAGAAGCGCGTGCTGAACGGCAAGCCGGTCAAGCGCGTCGTCTTCAATGCGATCACCAAGAAGGCGGTGCTCGACGCGATGGCCGATCCGCGCGATATCGACGTGCCGCTGGTTGACGCTTATCTCGCGCGCCGCGCGCTCGATTATCTCGTTGGCTTCAATCTTTCGCCGGTGCTGTGGCGCAAGCTGCCCGGTGCGCGGTCGGCCGGCCGCGTTCAGTCGGTGGCCCTTCGCCTGGTTTGCGACCGCGAATCCGAGATCGAGCGCTTCATTTCCGAAGAGTACTGGAACATCTCGGCGCTTCTGAAGACGCCGCGCGGCGACGAGTTTGAGGCAAGGCTGGTTTCGGCGAACGGCAAACGGCTGCAGCCACGCGCGATCGGCAACGGTGAGGATGCCGGCCGGCTCAAGGCCTTGCTCGAAGGTGCGAGCTATGTCGTCGACACGGTCGAGGCGAAGCCGGTCAAGCGCAACCCGGGACCGCCGTTTACGACCTCGACGCTGCAGCAGGCGGCCTCCTCCAATCTCGGCTTCTCCGCTTCGCGCACCATGCAGATCGCCCAGCGGCTCTATGAGGGTGTCGATATCGGCGGCGAGACGGTCGGTCTCATCACCTATATGCGAACCGACGGCGTGCAAATGGCGCCCGAGGCGATCGACGCGGCGCGCAGTGCCATCGTCGACCAGTTCGGCCAGCGCTACATGCCGGAAAAGCCGCGCTTCTACTCGACCAAGGCGAAAAACGCCCAGGAGGCGCACGAGGCGATCCGTCCGACCGATTTCTATCGTTCGCCCGACCGTGTCCGCAAATTCCTCGATGCCGACCAGATCCGGCTCTATGAGTTGATCTGGAAGCGCGGCATCGCCAGCCAGATGGCGTCGGCCGAGATCGAGCGCACGACAGCTGAAATCACCGCTGACAACAAGGGCGAGAAGGCCGGGCTCCGCGCCGTCGGTTCGGTCATCCGCTTCGACGGCTTCATCGCTGCCTATACCGACCAGAAAGAGGACGGCGAACAGAGCGACGACGGCGACGAGGATGGCCGCCTGCCGGAGATCAATGCGCGCGAGAAGCTCGCCAAGCAGAAGATCAATTCGACGCAGCATTTCACCGAACCGCCGCCGCGCTATTCGGAAGCGACACTGATCAAGAAGATGGAAGAGCTCGGCATCGGCCGCCCCTCCACCTATGCTGCGACGCTCGCAACGCTACGCGACCGCGACTATGTGACGATCGACAAGCGCAAGCTGATCCCGCAAGCCAAGGGCCGGTTGGTGACGGCTTTCCTCGAGAGCTTCTTCACCAAATATGTCGAATACGATTTCACCGCCGATCTCGAAGAGAAGCTTGACCGGATTTCCGCCGGCGAGTTGAACTGGAAGCAGGTGCTGCGCGATTTCTGGAAGGATTTCTTCGCCCAGATCGAGGACACCAAGGAACTGCGCGTCACCAACGTGCTCGATTCGCTGAACGAGGCGCTGGCACCACTCGTCTTCCCGAAACGAGAGGACGGCAGCGATCCGCGCATCTGTCAGGTCTGCGGCACCGGCAACTTGTCGCTGAAGCTCGGCAAATACGGCGCCTTCGTCGGTTGCTCGAACTATCCGGAATGCAATTACACGCGCCAGCTCTCCTCGGAAAATGGTGGAGAAGCGGACGGTGCTGCCCTCAACGAGCCGAAGAACCTCGGCACCGATCCGACCACCGGCGAGGAGCTGACGCTCCGTTCCGGTCGCTTCGGCCCCTATATCCAGCGCGGCGACGGCAAGGAAGCCAAACGCGCTTCGTTGCCGAAGGGCTGGAAGCCCGAGGACATCGATTATGAAAAGGCGATGGCGCTGATCTCGCTGCCGCGCGATATCGGCAAACATCCCGAATCGGGCAAGATGATCTCGTCCGGCATCGGCCGCTATGGGCCGTTCCTCCTGCATGACGGCTCCTATGCCAATCTGGAAACCGTCGAGGATGTGTTCTCGGTCGGCCTCAACCGTGCCGTAACTGTCATCGCCGAAAAAGCGAAACAGGCGCCGGGCCGGGGTGCGCGCGGCACGCCGGCGGCACTGAAGACGCTCGGCGATCATCCTGATGGTGGCGCCATCACCGTTCGCGACGGCAAGTACGGCCCCTATGTCAACTGGGGCAAGGTCAACGCCACACTGCCGAAGGGCAAGGATCCCCAGGCGATCACCGTCGAGGAGGCGCTTGCGCTGATCGCCGAAAAGGCAGGCAAGGCACCTGTGGGCAAGGCGGCCAAGGCGAAAGCCAAGCCAAAGGCCGCAGCCGCCGAAGCCAAGACCACCAAGACAGCCGCCAAGCCGAAGACAACGAAGGCGAAAGCGCCCGCGAAATCGAAAAAGAGCTGACGTGAGCAGGATACCACGTGAGAGAACGAACCCTGCGGGCAAGCGCCCGGGCAAGATCGGCCGCGCCGGCAAGGATGCTCCCGCCGTCGAGCCGCTGAACATCGTCCACGGCGCGCTGCCTTCGCGCGAGGTGATCTTGCGCTTCATCGCCGATCATCCGCAGAAAGCGTCCAAGCGTGAACTCGCCAAGGCTTTCGGCCTGAAAGGCGACAACCGCGTCGAGCTCAAGCACATGTTGCAGGAGCTCGAGCAGGAAGGCATGCTGCAGAAGAACCGCAAGTCGCTGATCCGTCCCGGTGCACTACCGCCCGTCACGGTTCTCGATATCACCACGCGTGATAAGGATGGCGATCTGATCGGCCGGCCGGCGGAATGGCCGGAGGATCAGGGCGTGGCACCCGCCGTCGCCATCCGCCAGCAATCCCCAGCAGGCCGGCAGGGCAAGGGCAAGGCGCCGGTCGCAGGCCTCGGCGACCGTATCCTGGCGAAGATCTTCCCGGCTGTCGATCGCGGCGGGCCGGCCTATACGGCGCGGATCATCAAGGTGATCGACAGGCGCCGCGGCGCCTCGATGGGCGTCTTCCGCACAGCACCCGGCGGCGGCGGCCGGCTGCTGCCGATCGAACGGCGCGGCGAGGAGATGGTGATCGATCCCGAGTTCACCGGCGGCGCCGCGGATGGCGACCTGGTCGAAGTCGAAATCGCCCGTCTCGGCCGTTTCGGTCTGCCGCGCGCCAAGGTGCTTTCCGTCGTCGGTTCCGTCGGTTCGGAAAAGGCGATCTCGATGATCGCGATCCATGCGCACGGCATCCCGCATGTCTTCCCGCCGGCTGTCATCGCCGAGGCGGAAGCCGCAAAACCGGCCAGCATGTCGCATCGCGAGGATTGGCGCGACGTGCCGCTGATCACCATCGACCCGGCCGATGCCAAGGATCATGACGACGCGGTTTATGCCGAGCTCGACCCCTCGCCCGACAATCCTGGCGGCGTCGTCGTCACCGTCGCGATTGCCGACGTCTCCTGGTATGTCCGCCCGAATTCGCCGCTCGACCGCGAAGCGCTGAAACGCGGCAACTCGGTCTATTTCCCGGATCGCGTCGTGCCGATGCTGCCGGAGCGCATCTCCAACGATCTCTGCTCGCTGAAGGAAGGCGTCGACCGCCCGGCGCTCGCCGTGCGCATGAGCTTTTCTGGCGAAGGCCGTAAGATCGGCCACATTTTCCACCGCATCATGATGAAGAGCGCGGCCAAGCTGTCCTACCAGCAGGCGCAGGCGGCGATCGACGGCAAACCGGACGATCAGACCGGACCGATGCTCGAGCCGATCCTGAAGCCGCTCTGGCACGCCTATGAGGTGATGAAGCGCGGACGCGACAGGCGCCAGCCGCTGGAACTCGACATGCCGGAGCGCAAGATCCTGCTGAAGTCCGACGGCACGGTCGACCGGGTCGTCGTGCCGCCAAGGCTCGACGCGCATAAGCTGATCGAGGAGATGATGATCCAGGCAAACGTCTGCGCCGCCGAGACGCTGGAAAAGAAACGTCAGCCGCTGATCTACCGCATCCATGACGGCCCGACGCTTGCCAAGCAGGAAATCCTGCGCGAGTTCCTGGCTACGCTCGGCATCTCGCTTGCCAAGGGCGGCAACATGCGCGCCAACAACTTCAACGGCATCCTGGCGAAGGCGGACGGCACGCCGCACCAGACCATGGTGAGCGAGATGGTTCTGCGTTCGCAGAGCCAGGCGATCTATGGCCCTGAGAATATCGGCCATTTTGGCCTCAATCTGATGAAATACGCCCACTTCACCTCGCCGATCCGCCGTTATGCCGATCTCATCGTGCATCGCGCCCTCGTCGGCTCACTCAGCTTCGGCGAAGGTGGTATCACGCCCGACGAAGAGGCAGCGCTCGATGATATCGCCGCTGAAATCTCGACCTTCGAGCGCCGGGCCATGGCAGCCGAGCGCGAGACCGTCGACCGGTTGATCGCCCATCACCTCAGCGGCCGCGTCGGCGAAGAATTTGCCGGGCGGGTCTCGGGCGTGACGAAATCGGGGCTTTTTGTCTCTCTGCCGGACTATGGCGCCGACGGTTTCGTCCCTATATCTACGCTCGGCAGCGATTATTTCATCTATGACGAGGCGCATCAGGCACTCTCGGGTGAACGAACAGGGCTCGGCTATCGCCTGGGCGATAGCGTCACCGTGAAACTTGCCGAAGCGATCCCGCTTGCCGGTGCGCTGCGTTTCGAGATGATCAGCGAGGGCCGCGAAATGCCGGCGGCGGTGCGCTCCTTCCACAAGGCGGGCCGCCGCGACAGGGGCCAGGTTCGCAAGAAGCCCGGAACGAGGCCGCCGCGCGGACGCCACTAAAGCGCGTCGCAATCGTTCAGATTGGCTCCCCGCGCTGTAGGTCCTTGTTTTTACGCATGTCGTTACCGCGAAACCGCTGCACAGTTTCGCGATAACGACATGTTTTAGATCCGAAGAGGAACATGCGATGAGCACACCGACCGATCCGGTCGCCCGCTACGGGGATACGCCCGAGGTCGAGCGTCCGCTTGGGCGCTCCATCATGCGCGGGCTGATGAACCGCTGCCCGGCCTGCGGCAGCGGTAAGCTCTTTCGCGCCTTCCTGAAGCCGGTCGATCATTGCGCGGCCTGCGGCGAGGCGATGCATCACCAACGCGCGGACGATCTGCCGCCCTATATCGTCATCCTCGTCCTCGGCCACGTCGTGGTCGGCGGCTATATGCTGACCGACATGACCTTCGTGCTGCCGGTTTGGGTCCATCTTGCCATCTGGGCGCCAATCACCATCATCACCGCGCTTGCCTCGATCCAGCCGATCAAGGGCGGAGTCATCGGCCTGCAATGGGCGCTGCGCATGCACGGCTTCGGTGGAGAGAGCGATGGCCCGGACGATTATGACATCCCCAGCCGGCCGGATTAACGCCTTCACCTTCCAGACATATTTAACGTGTAGTGCCAGCGTTCCACCGACCACCACCCACCCGAACGCGGCAGCCGACGATCCTCAACGACTTGACATGGTAAGCTTTTCTTGTCTGAACAGGCTTTACATTCCGTAGGTGGTCACTCACATCGGAAATACTGCGAAACGCTGCCCGTCACCTGGATTTGGCACGCCTGTGTCTTTCTGTGTGAGGTGACCGGCCGTTTCGCTCGCTTAGCTTTCTAAGGATGGATAAATGTCTCAGCCGAGAACCGGCACACCGGGCGATGTCGAAGAAATCCATTGGCCTTCTCTGGTGGCAGCCATCTCGTCCATATCAGCCGTTGGCATAGCAATTGGCCTCGGACTCCCGCTTCTCAGCATCATCCTCGAAAAACGTGGCATCTCCTCCACCCTGATCGGGCTCAACACGGCGATGGCCGGGGTCGCGGCGATGGCCGCCGCACCTGTTACCACCAAGCTTGCCCATAAATACGGTGTTGCGCCGACAATGCTCTGGGCCGTGCTGATTTCGGCGCTGAGCGCGCTCGGTTTCTATTACGCCCAGGATTTCTGGATGTGGTTCCCGCTGCGTTTCGCCTTCCATGGCGCGACGACGACGCTGTTCATCCTCTCCGAATTCTGGATCAATGCGGCTTCGCCGCCTTCCAAGCGCGGTTTCGTGCTCGGCATCTATGCGACGGTGCTTTCCCTTGGCTTCGCGGCCGGACCCCTGCTCTTTTCGGTCCTCGGCAGCGACGGCATCTTCCCCTTCCTGATTGGCGCCGCCGCCATCCTGCTTGCGGCCATCCCGATCTTCATCGCCCGCGACGAGAGCCCGGTGCTCGAGGAAAAACCGGAGCTGCATTTCATGCGCTACGTTTTCCTGGTGCCGACGGCGACGGCGGCGGTCTTCATCTTCGGCGCGGTCGAAGCGGGCGGGCTGTCGCTTTTCCCGATCTTTGCCGTGCGCGCCCATTTCACCGAATCGCAGGCAGCACTTCTGCTCACCATGATGGGCGTCGGCAACGTCATCTTTCAGATCCCGCTCGGCCTGCTTTCCGACCGCATCGCCGACAAGCGGCCGCTTCTGGCCGGCATGGCGCTGATGGGCTTCATCGGCTCGATGATGTTGCCGCTGTTGCTCAACAACTGGCTGCTGATGGCCGGGCTCCTGCTTTTCTGGGGCGGCTGCGTCTCAGGTCTCTATACGGTCGGCCTCAGCCATCTCGGCTCGCGGCTGACGGGCTCCGATCTTGCTGCGGCCAATGCTGCCTTCGTCTTCTGTTATGCGATGGGAACCGTGGCCGGGCCGCAGGCGATCGGCGCGGCGATCGATGTCGCTGGAAATAACGGGTTTGCCTGGGCGATTGCCGCTTTCTTCGGTCTTTACGCCCTACTTTCCGGCATCAGACTGATGTTCATTCGAAAACGGGCTTGACTTTTCGGGCGGGATTCGTAGTTTCGCGCCAGGATTTGCCGTGGAGCCCATCCGGCTTCCACGGCTTTCATTTTCTTAAAGGCAGGACGACCATGGCCAAGGCTACAACAATCAAGATCAAGCTGCTGTCGACAGCCGACACCGGTTTCTTCTACGTCACCACGAAGAACAGCCGTACGATGACGGACAAGATGACGAAGACGAAGTACGACCCGGTTGCAAAGAAGCATGTCGAGTTCAAGGAAACCAAGATCAAGTAATCACTTGGCCTGACGGATTTCACAAAAGCGCGCGCCTTCGGTGCGCGTTTTTTATTGCCGGTTTGTGGTCTTTGAAAAATGATAGCGCAAACAGACAAAACGCCGCCCTTCCATCTTCGGGAAGTGGCGGCGTTTTCTTGAAAGGGGGTCGGCCAGCATGCAAAACGGCACGAGGAACCGCTATAACTTGCCTACTAGCCGACCGACCCCACGACCCAGGAGATGCGGCGGACCTGAGCATCATGGGGTATCGACAACTCCTCAACGGGAGYGCTTCTCTTATGAGCCGATAATTTGCGCAAAAATGAAAGAAAATCAACAAATTCTTAATGATGAATTTTCTTATCTTGATTCTATGGTTAAAAGTCCAGATTTGGGACATACAAAGATTGATCGGCTCTGCTTGAGCTTGAAGCGTAGCGCTTCACCCTTCGAAGAAATTCGACAATATAACTTAACAACTTACGCCTGCCCTCCCCTTACGTGAGGTGACGTCGCCGCAATCTATTTGACCCGGTTGGCGGCAGGCATTTTTTATAGTCTTCGTTTCATTTTGAGCTACGGCCTGACGCTCTGAAGACTATCTAGCGCCAACACATCCGCAGCAACGCGGCGAGTCCATTTTTGGGCTATTGAATTCCAAATTTTTCGCCCCGCGTTGCACAGGCGAAGATTAAAAATCGGTAACAATTCGCTTACCGCAGTGGAAAACCCGCAAATGGCGCGTATGGCCGCAAGTGATTCGTCACGCCGCCGCGGCGACCACACGGTTGCGGCCGGTGTTCTTGGCCTCGTAAAGAGCCAGATCCGCCTGCTTCATCAGCTGGTCCGGGGTCAGCACCGATGCAATACGCGAGGCGATGCCGAAGGAAGCAGTGACATTTAGCGCTTCACCGGAGTGTTTCAGCATAAAGGGAGCGCTTTCGATCGCCGCGCGCAGGCGCTCGGCGACAGTAGCGGCAATTTCCGGCGAGGTGTCGGGCATCACGACGACGAATTCCTCCCCACCATAGCGGCAGGCAAGATCGGCACCGCGGATGGTCGAACGGACGCGATTTGCGAATTCCCGCAGCACCTCGTCGCCGCCGTCATGGCCGTAGGTGTCGTTCACTTGCTTGAAGCGGTCGATATCGGTGATCAGCACCGAAAGCGGCCTGCCCCGCGCCATCGAACGGTTGAAGAGCACGTTCAGGTGATTGTCGAGATAGCGCCGGTTATAAAGGCCGGTCAGCGGATCGGTCACGGCAAGCTCGATCGTCTGCTTGACGCTGGCGCGCAGGCGGTCGTTGTAGCGCTTGCGGCGGATCTGCGTCAGGCTGCGGGCAACCAGTTCGTTGGGATCGACCGGGCGGATGATGTAGTCGTTGACGCCGAGATCGAGCGCGCGCACGACCATCTCGTCAGCGCCCTGCTCTGTGATGATCAGAATCGGCAGGAAACGGGTGCGCTCCAGCGAGCGCAGCTGCGAACAGAGGCGAAGCGGATCGTAATCGTCGAAGTTGGCGTTGACGATGACGAGATCAAACGCGCTTTCGGCCGCCTCGAACAGGGCGGCCTGCGGATCGGAGAGGGCAAGGACGTCGGCGACGGGCTTCAGCGCCTTGATGATGCGCTCCTGCGAATTGGCGCGGCCGTCGACGAGCAGGACCTGAGCGGTCTCGTCGGCGCGACCCTCCCCTGCCCGCGTGAGGTCGTCGATGCCCATCGTATGGGCGGTGTCGGCGCGGATGCGCAGCTCATCGCTCAACGTCTTCAGCCGTAGCAGGCTCTTCACCCGGGAAATCAGCTGCAGATCGTTGACCGGCTTGGTGAGAAAATCGTCAGCGCCAGCCTTCAGGCCGCGTACGCGATCGGTCGGCTGGTCGAGCGCGGTGACCATGACGACTGGAATATGGGCGGTCTTCTGGCTGGCCTTCAGCCGCTCGCAGACCTCGAAACCGTCTATGCCAGGCATCATGATGTCGAGCAGAATGAGATCGACCTGGTTGCGCTCGCAGATCGCCAGTGCCGTGTAGCCGTCTGCTGCGGTCATCACGTCGAAATACTCCGCAAGCAGCCGCGCTTCGAGCAGCTTCACGTTGGCCGGAATATCGTCAACCACCAGTATTCGCGCAGTCATAAGCGTCTTTCCGATGCGTCAGGCATCGCCCAGATAGGTCTTGATCGTCTCGATGAATTTCGGAACCGAGATCGGCTTTGAAACATAGGCCTCGCAGCCGCCTTGGCGGATCCGCTCCTCGTCCCCCTTCATCGCGAAAGCCGTCACGGCGATGACGGGAATCACGTGCAGCTCGTCGTCCTCCTTCAGCCATTTCGTAACTTCGAGGCCGGAGACCTCGGGAAGCTGAATATCCATCAGGATGAGGTCGGGGCGATGCTTGCGCGCCAGATCGAGCGCCTCCATGCCGTTTCTGGTCTGGATCGTCGTATAGCCGGACGCCTCGATGAGGTCGCGAAAGAGCTTCATGTTGAGCTCGTTATCTTCTACAATCATCACCTGTTTGGGCATGACAAGCTGTCCCTACGTCCGTTCGCGCAGCGGTTCGTCCCATGAC
This sequence comes from Rhizobium sp. 01N447_2, assembly GCF_056399245.1. Classification (NCBI taxonomy): domain Bacteria; kingdom Pseudomonadati; phylum Pseudomonadota; class Alphaproteobacteria; order Hyphomicrobiales; family Rhizobiaceae; genus Rhizobium; species Rhizobium sp. 01N447_2. The sequence goes on along the minus strand of NZ_JBFTQY010000013.1, from coordinate 159,640 downwards.
AAAGGCACATGCGGACAAAAGCTGCGTGAAACCGATAGTGCACGCTACCGGTATTTGGTTGAAGAAAAGGTAACTTACCCAGCGAAATGCAAAGCAACTTCAAGACTTCGAAACAACAGGCTGCCGACCCGCACGAGACGGCGATCGCCGTGCTCGGCTGGCTTGCCGGTGATCCMGAAATGTTCGGCCGCTTTCTTGCCCTGACGGGTGTAGCGCCTGGCCAGGTGCGCAACGCCGTCAACGATCCGGGATTCCTCGCCGGCCTGATGGATTTCCTGATGAACCATGAACCGACGGCGATGGCCTTCTGCGCGGCGAGCGGGATCAGCCCAGAGACGGTGACGGCGGCCTGGCAACATTTCTCGTCGCCGGGCCTCGATTCCGGAGAATACTGACCGTGGCCTCCGCTCCAGAACTCGACATCTCGCATATCCGCCTCGGCGAACGGCCGTTGATCGTCTGTGACGTCGACGACGTCGTGCTGCAGTTCATCGGTCCCTTCCAGCTTTTCCTTCAGAGCCAGGGCCACGCGTTTCTGCCGCGATCGTTCCGGCTTCACGGCAACATCGTCTCGCAAGCGGACGGCGTGGAGATCGAGGATCAAGAGGTCAGCCGGCTGATCGAGGAATTCTTCGAGGCCCAAGAGCTGTGGCAGACGCCGCTCGACCGCGTCGTCGAAACGCTCGACCGGCTTTCGGAAGAGGCCGATATCCTTTTCCTGACGGCCATGCAGCCACGGTTCCAGGACCAGCGCCGTCGCCTTCTCGACAGGATGGGCCTGCTTTTTCCGCTGCTTGCCACCGAGCAACCCAAGGGGCCGATCGTTCACGCATTGCATGCCAGCCGCTCCCTTCCCGTCGTCTTCATCGATGATATGGCGCGCAATCTGCATTCCGTTAGGGATCACGTCACCGATTGCCTGCTGATTCACCTGATGCCGAACTCGCCCGTCCATCGTTTCGCACCGGCGGCCGCTGACGACATCACGCGCGCCACCGACTGGACGCATGCGGCCGCCCTCATCGAGGCGCATTTTGTTTCCGGCACTGTCACGCGCGCAGCTCCAGCCGCATGAGCGGACGGCCATCCTTGCGCCGTGCTACAGTCTCGAAACCGGCGGCATCGAAGACTGCCGTCGAGCCGATGCAGAACGTCACGGATTTCGACTGCTTCACATGATCGATCGGACAGGCTTCGAGCAGCCGCGCTCCCTGGCGCCGCGCGTAGTCGATCGCGCCGGCGAGCAGACGGTGGGCCATTCCCTTGCCACGCAGTTTGGGCAGCAGGAAGAAGCAACTGACGGCCCAGATGGATGGATCATGCGCATCGCCCTCATCCAGCGGCCGCGAGACGGTGCGCGGCGAATTGAACTGCGGCACGTCGTGGCGCGGCCCGACCTGCACCCAGGCGACCGGCACGCCGTCGGCATAACAGAGGATGCCAGGCGGCGGACCCGCCTCGATCCGCTCCCGCATATGCGCCTTGCGTTCGTCGGCCGCCATCTTCGTCCGTATCGCATGCGGCAGGCGCAATGCGACGCACCAGCAGTTATAGAAGGCACCCTGCGGCCCGAACACGATTTCGAAGTCGTCCCAGCGTTCTGGCGTTACCGGCTCGAAACGAAGATCGTTATCCAAAGGCAAAGCTCCCGGCCTCTCTTGAGACTCGGAAGCTTAAGGCGTAATGTTCGATCGTTCAATCTTTGTTCTCATCATGACGCCCGCGCCTGACAAGACACCCGGCTTCTGTCGCGACTGCGTTGCCGAGCAGAAGGGYGAGGCGCGCCGGTGCGTTTCCTGCGGCAGTCCCCGCCTCGTGCGCCATCGCGAACTCTATGCATTGACGCTGGCGCATATCGATTGCGACGCCTTCTACGCAGCGGTGGAGAAACGCGACAATCCTGATCTTGCCGACAAGCCTGTCATCATCGGCGGCGGCAAACGCGGTGTGGTTTCCACTGCCTGCTATATCGCCCGTATCCACGGCGTGCGCTCGGCCATGCCGATGTTCAAGGCGCTGGAGGCATGCCCTCAAGCGATCGTCATCCGCCCCGACATGGAGAAATATGTCCGGGTCGGGCGGCAGGTGCGCGCAATGATGCAGGATCTGACGCCGCTGGTGCAGCCGCTATCGATCGACGAGGCCTTCCTGGAGCTCGGCGGYACCGAGAGGCTGCATCACGATCCGCCGGCGCGCACGCTCGCCAAATTCGCCCGTCGCATCGAAAGGGAGATCGGCATCACCGTTTCGGTCGGGCTTTCCTATTGCAAATTTCTCGCCAAGGTCGCCTCCGATCTGCAGAAGCCGCGCGGCTTTTCGGTCATCGGCCGCGAGGAAGCGGTCGAGTTCCTGGCGCCGCGTCCCGTCACCACGATCTGGGGCGTCGGCAAGGCCTTTGCGGCGACGCTGGAGGCGGACGGCATCCGCACCATCGGCCAGCTGCAGCAGATGGAGGAAAACGATCTGATGCGCCGCTACGGCAGTATCGGGCAGCGGCTCGCCCGGCTGTCGCGCGGCGTCGACGACCGCGAGGTGCATCTCAACGATGCGGCCAAGAGCGTATCGGCCGAGACGACCTTCTTCGAAGACATATCGCGCTACGACGATCTGGTGCCGATCCTGCGCAACCTTTCCGAAAAGGTGTCCTGGCGGCTAAAGAAAAACGGCATTGCCGGCCATACCGTCGTCCTGAAGATGAAGACCGCCGATTTCAAATCGCGCACCCGCAACCGCAAGCTCGAAGACCCGACCCAGCTTGCCGACAAGATCTTCCGCACCGGGCTCGAGCTTCTCGAAAAAGAGACAGACGGTACGAAGTTCCGCCTGATCGGCATCGGCGTCACCGATCTCGGCGATGCCGCCCGCGCCGATCCGCCCGATCTGATCGACCGGCAATCGGGCCGGCGGGCGGCAGCCGAAGCGGCGATGGACAAGCTGCGTGACAAGTTCGGCAAGAAAACGGTCGAGACCGGCTACACCTTCGGCAGCGGCAAGCGCGATCACTAACGCGTGAGGGCAGCCGGCGATCCAGCCTATAAAATCTTCCTTAAACTTCGTCTCATAATGTGCCGGGCAAGTATTGCGTATGGTTGGGTCTCATGTTCTCGCGTCTCGTCTTCGGCCTCGGCTTGCTGTCGGCCACCGCACTCGTGCACCCCGCTCTTGCCGCGGATGCGCGCACGCTGCAGATCATCGTCTCCAAGGACAAGCAGTCGCTTGTGGTCTATGACGGCACCGAGGTCGTCGCGACCTCGAAGGTCTCGACCGGCAAGGACGGCCACACGACGCCGAGCGGCATCTTCTCGGTGCTGGAAAAGCAGAAATACCACGAATCCAACCTCTATTCGGCGGCGCCGATGCCGTTCATGCAAAGGCTGACCTGGTCCGGCATCGCGCTGCACGAATCCAATTCGGTCCCGCGTTATCCGGCCTCACATGGCTGCGTGCGCATGCCGGGCGCTTTCGCAAAAATGCTTTATGGGATGACCGATCCCGGTGTCCCCGTCATTATCAGCGACGGTGAACTGGTGCCGCAGCCGATCGATCATCCGACCCTTTTCCATCCGGATGCACCGGCGGCGATGCCGCTGCTTTCGGATGTCGAACTGCGGCCCTCTATGCCCGACAGCCCCGAAAAGCCGGTGCAGGTGGCGATGAACGATACCGCTGCGATGCCGATGCCGGTAGCGCAGCCGATTGCAGCGCCCGAACCCGAGCCGCCGTCCGAGCCGATCAGCATGCTGATTACGCGCCGGACGCTGCGCGAGACGGTGATCGACATCCAGACCCTGCTCAACCAGCTCGGTTTTCCCGCCGGCAATCCGGACGGCTTGCTCGGTTCGTCGACCGTACAGGCGATAAAGGCTTTCAAGACGCTACGGCCGGCGGAATTTGCCGGCGACAGGAGCCTGGTCTCCGACACGCTCCTCAGAGAAGTCTATGCCGCGGCTGGCAAGGGCGAGCCGCCGAACGGCGTCATCATGGTGCGGCAGGCCTTCAAACCGATCTTCGAAGCGCCGGTGACGATCGCCGATCCGGGACTGGCGCTCGGCACACATTTCTTCACGCTGCATGCGGTCGATGAAAAGGCCGGCACCGCCGACTGGCTCGGCATCACGCTTGAGAACAATCTCTCCCGCGAGACGATGAAGCGGCTTGGCATCACCAATCAGGAAAGCTCGATCATTACAGGCAAGCCGATCGCCCGTTCGCTCAACAGGATTGCCATCCCCGACGAGACCCGCCACAAGATTGACGCCCTCATCGCGCCCGGCTCGACGCTGACGATCTCCGATACCGGCCTCGGCCGGGAGACCGGCGAAGGCACGGATTTCATCACGATCACCCGCGGGTGATGGCCATCACGCTAATGCGTGTCGCCCAAAAGTGCGCAGCGGTTTTGGGATAACGAAATGCATAAAACAAAGACTTAAAGCGCGGCGCATGAATCCTGATTGACGCGACGCGCTTTAGGCTGATCAGACAAGCTCGACGTCGATGACGCCGGGGGCGGCGCGAAGGGCGGCGGCGATCTCCGGTGTGATGCGGTATTTCTCCGGCAGTGCTACTTCCACCTCGCGTTTGCCCTCCTCCTTGATGACGATGAAGGAAACGAGGCCATCGCCCTTGGCGTTCAAATGGCCGGCAACCATTCTCAGCGGTCCGGAATCGCGAACATAGACGCGCAGCGCCTTCTGCATCTGCAGCGACTTTTCCTCCAGCGACTGGATCGTCTGGATGCGCAGGCCGATGCCCTCCGGCCGCTCCTCGCCCGTCGCAGTCAGCACGAAGGATTTGCCTGACTCCAACACGTCGCGATACTGGTTGAGCATCTCCGAAAAGAGCACCGCTTCGAACTGGCCCGAAGAATCGGAGAAGACGATGATGCCCATCTTGTTGCCGGTGCGAGTCTTGCGCTCCTGCTTCGAGATGACGGTACCGGCAAGGCGCGCATTGGCCGCGCCCTGCTTGATGGCGGCGGAAAACTCGGCAAAGGTCTGCACCCGCATCTTCTGCAGGATATTGTTGTAGGAATCGAGCGGGTGGGCTGTGAGATAAAAGCCCAGCACCTGGAACTCCTTGAGCAGCCGCTCGGAGGGGAGCCAGGGCGAGAACGGCGGCAGGGAGATTTTCTCAGGCCCCGACGTCAACGTACTGCCGAAAATGTCCCACTGGCCGCTCAGTTTGTTCTCCTGGGCGCGCTGGGCATAACCGAGAATGCGGTCGAGGCCGGCTGCTAGCTGGGCGCGGTCCATGTCGAAACAATCGAAGGCGCCGGCATAGATCAGGCTTTCGAGCACGCGACGATTGACCTGACGCGGATCGATACGCAGGCAGAAATCCTCGATGCTGGCAAAGGGCTTGTCGCCACGCACCCCAACAATATGGTCGACGGCGGATTCGCCGACGCCCTTGAGAGCGGCGAGCGCGTAATAGATGCGGTTGTCGCCGGTCTCGAAATGGCGGAAGGAGGTCTGCACCGAGGGTGCGATCACCTCAATGCCGAGGCGCTTGGCATCCTGACGGAAATCATTGACCTTTTCCGTGTTGGACATGTCGAGCGTCATCGAGGCGGCGAGGAATTCGACCGGGTAATGCGCCTTCATGTAGGCCGTCTGGTAGGAGACGATGGCATAGGCGGCGGCATGCGACTTGTTGAAGCCGTAATTGGCGAACTTCGCCAGCAGCTCGAAGATATTGTCGGCCTGCGGCTTCGATACACCATTCTTGACGGCGCCTACGACGAAGCGTTCGCGCTGCTGGTCCATCTCGGCCTTGATCTTCTTGCCCATGGCGCGACGCAGAAGGTCGGCTTCGCCCAGCGAATAGCCGGACAGCACCTGGGCGATCTGCATCACCTGTTCCTGATAGACGATGACACCCTGGGTTTCTTTGAGCAGGTGGTCGATCATCGGATGGATCGATTCCAGCTCTTCGTCGCCGTGCTTGCGAGCGTTGTAGGTCGGGATGTTCTCCATCGGGCCGGGACGATAGAGCGCCACCAGCGCGATGATGTCCTCGATGCAGTCCGGCTTCATGCCGATCAGCGCCTTGCGCATGCCGGCACTTTCCACCTGGAACACGCCGACCGTCTCGCCGCGCGACAGCATCTCGTAGGTCTTCTTGTCGTCGAGTGGAATGGCCGCGAGATCGACCTTGATGCCGAGCTTGGCGACAAAATCGACCGCGACCTTCAACACGGTCAGCGTCTTCAGGCCGAGGAAGTCGAACTTGACGAGGCCTGCCTGCTCCACCCATTTCATGTTGAACTGGGTGACCGGCATGTCCGAGCGCGGATCGCGATACATCGGCACCAGCTTGGAAAGCGGCCGGTCGCCGATGACGATGCCGGCGGCATGGGTCGAGGCATGGCGGTAGAGCCCCTCGATCTTCTGGGCGATGTCGAGCAGGCGCGCGACAACAGGTTCTTTCGCCGCCTCCTCCTGCAGCTTCGGCTCCTCCTCGATCGCCTTGGACAGCGGCGTCGGATTGGCGGGGTTGTTCGGCACGAGTTTGCAGATCTTGTCGACCTGGCCGTAGGGCATTTCCAGCACACGGCCGACGTCGCGAAGGGCGGCACGCGCCTGCAGCGAACCGAAGGTGATGATCTGCGCCACCTGCTCGCGGCCATACTTGGCCTGGACATAGCGGATCACCTCTTCGCGGCGGTCCTGACAGAAGTCGATGTCGAAGTCGGGCATCGAGACGCGTTCCGGATTGAGGAAGCGCTCGAAGAGCAGCGAAAAACGTAAGGGATCGACGTCGGTGATCGTCAATGCATAGGCGACCAGCGAACCAGCGCCCGAACCGCGGCCGGGACCGACCGGAATGTCGTGCTGCTTGGCCCATTTGATGAAGTCGGCAACGATCAGGAAGTAGCCGGGGAAACGCATGCGCTCGATGACGCTGAGCTCGAAATCCAGCCGTTCGCGATAATCCTCTTCCTCGTAACCCGGCGACATGCCGAGCGTCGAAAGCCGCATGTCCAGCCCTTCGACCGCCTGGCGGCGCAGCTCGCTCGCCTCGGCGCGTTCGGCCTCCTCGGCATCGTCGGTCGCACCGGTGAAGCGTGGCAGGATCGGCTTTCGCGTCTTCAGCACGAAGGAGCAGCGCGTGGCGATCTCGATCGTATTTTCCAGCGCTTCCGGCAGGTCGGCGAAGAGCTTGACCATCTCGGCCCGGCTCTTCAGATAGTGATCCGGCGTCAGGCGAAAGCGGCTGTCGTCGGAGACGATGGCGTTGTGCGCGACCGCCATCAGTGCATCATGAGCGTCGTAATCGTCGCGTGTCGGAAAGAAAGCCTCGTTGGTCGCAACCAGCGGCAGGTCGTGGGCATAAGCGAGCCCGATGATCTTCTGCTCGTGCCGCTTGTCGTAGGTGCCGTGCCGCTGCAGCTCGATATAGAGCCTGTCGCCGAAGAGACGTTTCAGCGTGAGCAGCCGGGCTTCCGCCTGAGCGGGATGGCCTTCCTTGATCGCCACGTCGACCGGCCCGGTCAAGGCGCCGCTCAATGCGATCAGCCCTTCCGTGCCCGCCTCCTCCAGCCAGGAGGCGCTGATATGAACGGCCTGGTTGCTCTCGCCGCCGAGATAGGCCCGGCTGACGAGATCGACCAGCCGTTCGTAACCGGCATCCGTCGCAGCGAGAAGAACGATCGCCGGCAGCTTGACCAGGGCCTGCTGACCGCCGCGCTTTTCGGTTTCCAGCCCGTCTTCCATGTCGATCGAGACCTGGCAGCCGATGATCGGCTGCAGGCCTTCCTCCATCGCCTTCTGGGAGAATTCGAGGGCGACGAACAGATTGTTGGTGTCGGTAATCGCAATCGCCGGCTGGCTGTCGCCGGTCGCCTTGTAGAGGATCTTCTTCAGCGGCAGCGCGCCCTCGAGAAGCGAATAGGCGGAATGGACCCTCAGGTGGATGAAACCCGGCGTGCCGGTCGCCTCACCCGTTGAACCCTTTGCCGTATCCGCCATGACATGCCTTCCCAATCACCCGAATGAATCGGACGCATTGTCGGCATAGAGGGCGATGATGTCCAGAAGAAGTCCCGCGTCCGGACCGCATGATTGCCATGCGATCCCCTGAAAACTTTAGAACGCCATGACGATGAGCGAGAAGCTGGCAACGAACATTGCGATGGAGGTGAATGCTGCGATATCACGGATCATGTCAGTCATCGGGCTCTCCTTTACTCGTTATGTTTTCAATTTGTTCCATGTATGTTCCATTGTCAACAGGAATCTTTTCCTCCTGACTTGTGTTCAGAAAACCCTGAAACGACGCGGCGAATCGACAAAGCCTCTTTGCGAGGGTCTGGGAATGCCGGGCAGCTGCCTCGTCATCCTCATCTATTGCGGATCGTTGATACCTGCGGATGGCGGGGACAAATCATACAAACAATCGATCGATTCTCCCCGTTTGTTCTATTTATGTTCTCGGCGTCCCGATGTATCTTTGCGGCTTGAGACGGAGGGAACGACGATATGCCCGATATTGCGATGCTGAACGAATTCGTCGTGGAGGCCAAGGCTGCGACCTATGTCGGCGGCGGAGTCCCACGCACCCCTTGCCGGCCGGGCGCTCACGATATCGGCTACGAGCGCGGCGACTGGCGTTATCTCGACAGTTATTTCGGCGGCGCCGATTTCGCCGGACAGGAGGTGGTGTGGCTCGGCGACGAGCCCATATGGGCGATGAATTATTTCGGCTGCATTGTCGCGCCTGATCTCATCGATGGAAGTGCGGCGGGAGCGGTGATCAAGGCAGCGCTTTCAGCGATGTATCGGCAGGGCCGGTTCCTCGGCGGAATGGAATTCGACCATCCAGTCGGCCGCTATATCGACCGCAGCGAAGGAGGATGCGAGCGCTTCAGGGGCAATGAATGCATCATGGTCAACGGCCATGAGGCCTATCAACTCGACTATCGCGGCGGGCTGATCATCCCCTGATCGCAGCCTCAAAGCGYATCGCGTCAATCTGGATTCATGCGATGYGCTTYAAGTCTTTGATTTATGCATGTCGTTATCYCAAAACWGCTGCGYACTTTTGGGCGACATGCATTAGAAATCGACGACCTTGCCGTCGGAGATCGTCACGCGCCGGTCCATGCGACGAGCGAGTTCATGATTGTGGGTGGCGATGAGGGCAGCAAGGCCGGACTGGCGCACGAGCGCCTCCAGCGCGTCGAAGACATAGCTTGCCGTTTCCGGGTCGAGATTGCCTGTCGGCTCGTCGGCAAAAAGCAGGGTCGGCGCATTGGCGACGGCGCGGGCAATCGCGACGCGCTGCTGCTCGCCACCGGAAAGCTCGCCCGGGCGATGCGAGCCACGATGGCCGATGCGCATATAATCGAGAAGCTGGCCGGCCCGCTCTCCGGCTTCCTTCCAGGAAAGCCCGGCGATCAGCTGCGGCATCATGATGTTCTCGAGTGCCGAGAACTCCGGCAAGAGGTGGTGGAACTGGTAAACGAAGCCGATTTCGCTCCGGCGGATCGCGGTGCGCTTCTCGTCGCTAAGGCCGTCACAGGCATGACCGTTGATGTTGACTTCACCACCGTCCGGATGCTCCAGCAGGCCGGCGATATGCAGCAGCGTCGATTTGCCGGTGCCGGATGGAGCGACGAGAGCGACGATCTCGCCCTTCGACATCGAAAAATCCGCGCCCTTTAGGATCGAGAGCAGCGTATCGCCCTGCCCGTAATGGCGTTCGACGCCGGTAAGCTTGAGAACGACGTTGCGTTTCATAGATGCGGCATTCCTTATTCGTAGCGCAGGGCCTGCACCGGATCGAGCCTGGAGGCACGCCAGGCCGGGAAAATGGTCGCGATGAAGGAGAGCGTCAGCGCCATGACGACGATCGACATCGTTTCGCTGAAATCCATTTCGGCCGGCAGCTGGCTGAGGAAATAGACCTGCGGATTGAAGAGAACGGTGCCTGATACCCAGGAGAAGAATTGGCGGACGGATTCGATGTTGACGCAGACAAGAACGCCGAGCAACACACCGCCAATTGTGCCGACGATCCCGATCGCCGCTCCGGTCATGAAGAAGATGCGCATGATCGCACCGGCGCTGGCACCCATGGTACGCAGGATGGCGATATCGCTGCCCTTGTCCTTCACCAACATGATGAGGCCGGAGATGATGTTCAGCGCCGCGACAAGCACGATCAGCGTCAGGATCATGAACATGACGTTACGCTCGACCTGTAGCGCCGAGAAAAAGGTCTGGTTGCGCTGGCGCCAGTCGGTGAGGTTGATCTGGCGACCGGCCGCCTCCACTACCTTAGGCTTCAGATTGTCTATATCGTCGGGGTGGTCGACGAAGAGTTCGATCGACTGCACCAGTCCCTCGGCGTTGAAATAGAGCTGCGCCTCCTCCAGCGGCATGAAGATGATCGAGGAGTCGTATTCCGACATGCCGATCTCGAAGAGGCCGGAAATCTTGTAGGACTTGACGCGCGGGCTGACGCCCATTGGCGTAATGTCACCATCTGGCGACGTCAGCGTAATAAGGTCGCCGACGCTAAGACCCAACTGGTCGGCCATGCGCGTGCCGATCAGCACGCCCTGGCCGGAGGCAAAGCCTACCATGTCTCCCGGTTTGATATTCTCAGAAACCGCTTTGAGCTTGGTCAGGTCCTCCGCGCGGACGCCGCGCACCAGCGCGCCCGTGCTGCCGCCCGCCTGGGCGGAGGCAAGTACCTGGCCCTCCACCAACGGCAGCGCCATCTTGACGCCAGGCACGGCGGCAAGCCTGCTGGCGAGGTCGGCATAATCGGTGAAAGGGCCATCGGACGGCTGGACGATCATGTGGCCGTTGATGCCGAGAATGCGCGAGACGAGCTCTGTGCGAAAGCCGTTCATCACGGCCATGACGATGATCAGCGTCGCAACGCCGAGCATGATGCCGACAAAGGAGAAGCCGGCGATCACCGAGATGAAGGCCTCCTTGCGGCGGGCGCGCAGATAACGCCACGCCACGAGGCGTTCGAAGGTGGAAAATGGCTTGCCAGCCGGACCCAAGCCGGATTTTGAACTCCGGTCCACTGCTGCCTCTGCCATTTCGCCTCCGTTTCCTTAAGCCACGAACCGGTTGATCGCCGCTTCGATGGTCATCGTTTCGCGGGCGCCGGTCTTGCGGTCCTTCACTTCAACTTCGCCGTTGGCGACCGCGCGCGGGCCGGCGATGATCTGGACGGGCACACCGATCAGGTCGGCGGTCGCGAATTTCGTACCGGCCCGATCGTCGGTATCGTCGTAGAGCACATCCTTGCCGGCCTTGGTCAGCGCGGCATAGATCAGCTCGCAGGTATCGTCACAGGCCTGATCGCCCGCCTTCATGTTGATCACAACGATATCGAAGGGCGCGACCGATGCCGGCCAGATGATTCCGTTGTCGTCATGCGATGCTTCGATGATGGCGGGAACAAGGCGTGTCGGGCCGATACCGTAGGAACCCATGTGAACGAAGTGTTCCTTGCCATCAGGTCCCTGCACTTTCGCACCCATCGGCTCGGAATATTTCGTGCCGAAATAGAAGATATGGCCGACCTCGATACCGCGCGCCGACAGGCGGTCGCCCTCGGGAACGGCGTTGAAGGCCGCCTCGTCGTGCATTTCCGAGGTCGCAGCATAGAGCGAGGTCCATTTGTCGAAGATCGCCTGCAGTCCCTCGACACTGTCGAAATCGGTGTGTGCACCAGGAATATCGAAATCGACGAAATCCTTGTGGCAGAAGACTTCGGATTCACCGGTGTCAGCAAGGATGATGAACTCATGGCTGAGCTTGCCGCCGATCGGGCCGGTGTCGGCGCGCATCGGAATGGCGCGCAGGCCGAGCCGATCGAAGGTGCGCAGGTAGGCGGCGAACATCTTGTTATAGGAATGCTCCGCCCCTTCGCGCGTCAGGTCGAAGGAATAGGCATCCTTCATCATGAATTCGCGCGAGCGCATGGTGCCGAAGCGCGGGCGGATCTCGTCGCGGAACTTCAGCTGGATGTGATAGAGATTGAGCGGCAGGTCCTTATAGGATTTGACGGAAGAGCGGAAAATATCCGTCACCATCTCCTCATTGGTGGGACCATAGAGCATCGGCCGATCCTGGCGGTCCTTGATGCGCAGCATCTCCTTGCCGTAGGCGTCGTAGCGGCCGCTTTCCTGCCAGAGGTCGGCCGACTGCAGGGTCGGCATCGACAGCTCGATGGCGCCGGCGCGGTTCTGCTCGTCGCGGATAATGGCGTTGACCTTGTCGAGCACGCGCTTGCCCAGCGGCAGCCAGGAATAGATGCCCTGCGACTGCTGGCGGATCATGCCGGCGCGCAGCATCAGCCGGTGGGAGACGATTTCCGCCTCCTTGGGGTTTTCCTTGAGGATGGGCATGAAATAGCGGGACAGACGCATGGCGGATTCCGGAGCAGTTGAGATCCCGCAGCAGGCGGAATCGAAGGCAATTGTTGATGTGGGAGCGTTCATAGCCGCTTCGCGGCAGGAAGGAAACCCGCAACGGATGCCGGCAACCTCCCGGAAGCGCATGTTCGAACCTACAAAATGGAAGGGCGTGAAAAAGCGCGTGTTTATAAGGACTTGAACGAAAATCTTGTCAACAGAAAAATTTTGCTAGAGTGTAGCAAAAATGCAAAAAAAGCTGATGACAAAGCCCAATGTTTGAGCTAGTTTTAGCTCACAAAACAGGCAGGAAGTTAAATTCTTGCCGAATTCGCGGTCAAGTCTTGGGAGGATCAGATCTTAGGCGCGCTCGTCGCAGCCCCGGCAACGGTTACAGATCACGCGATACTTAAAACAAGGCTTTTAGCCTTGTTTTTTTTTGGCTTTTCGACCTCCGTCCCATCCAGAAATCCGACCGACTTCCGTAAGGGAATAGCGCTCATTCCGTTACGCGAGCTCTTTGCCGCAACAGCATGACGCTGGTATGACGAAACTCGCATTCAATAAGCTTACATCTGCCCAAAGTTTGAGCAAAAGCCACGATTCAATAGAAGCTAGGGCCGAGTTGCGGCAGGGCGTCGAAGCCCCAGCCGAAATAGGTGTCGCAGACGTACCAGAGGCCATAGACCAGGGCCGAAATCAGCGTCGTCAGCGAAAACACGAAGGCGGCGCGAAACCGGGTGGGCGCGCTCGGAACGGTGCCGAGCACGACATCATCGTCTTCCGCCTGCGTACGCAGACCGACCGGCAGGACGGCAAAAAGCGTCATCCACCAGATGATGAAGTAGACGGCAAATCCCTGAAGAAAGATCTGGAGCATTATGGTTCCCGTTGGTGTCGCGCCGGTATCGCGTCCTTATACGGCGGAATGGCGACCACTCAAAGCGGACGAACGGTTTTGGCCGGTCTTCGGGTCACTCTGCCGCAGCAGGGCTCAGGCCTGTTCGAGTTCGATCAGCGTGCCGAAGAAATCCTTGGGATGCAGAAAGAGCACCGGCTTGCCATGGGCGCCGGTCTTCGGCTGGCCGTCGCCGAGCACCCTTGCGCCCGCCTCTACCAGCCGGTCACGGGCGAGAAGGATATCGTCCACCTCGTAGCAGATGTGGTGCATGCCGCCGGACGGGTTCTTTTCGAGGAAGGCTGCGATCGGCGAGGCAACCCCGAGCGGCTGCAGCAACTCGACCTTGGTGTTCGGCAATTCGACGAAAACAACGGTGACGCCATGCTCTGGCAGGGCCTGCGGCTGCGATACGGCAGCACCCAGCGTATCGCGATAGGCCGCCGTCGCCGCGGCCAGATCGGGCACGGCGATGGCGATATGGTTGACCCGGCCGAGCATGGTCAGACCTTGGTGACGAAAGCGGTGACAAGAGGTTTCTTGCCCCAGGTGTTGTTCGCGGCCGAGCGGATGGCGCGGCGCACGGCCTCCTGCAGCATGTCGATATCCTTGCGGCGGGCGCGCGGAATGCTCTCGATGGCGCTGACCGCCGCGTCGAAGAGCGTATCCTCCATATCCTCGCCCTCGTCATCGTAGGTCGGCAGGCCGATCGAAATGAGGTCGGGTTCGCCGACGATGTCATAGCGGGCGTCGAGCACGACATTGACCGCGACATGGCCGACATAGGAGAGCTTCTTACGCTCGCCGATACCCATCTCGTCGAAATCGCCGATCAGCGTGCCGTCCTTATAGATCCGGCCATGCGGTGCCTCGCCGATCACCTCGACCGGACCGGGCGCCAGCCGCAGGATATCGCCGTTGCGCACCCGCGGCACCAGTGCGATGCCGGATTGCTCGGCAAGTTCCTTGTGCGCCGTCAGATGCGTTGCCTCGCCATGCACCGGCACGACGATCTTCGGTCGCGTCCACTCATACATCCGCTGCAACTCGTTGCGGCGAGGATGGCCGGAAACGTGGACCAGCGCCTCGGTATCCGTGATGATGTGCACACCTTGCTCGACGAGGCCGTTCTTGATGTCCTGGATCGCCTTCTCGTTGCCGGGAATGGCGCGAGAGGAAAAGACGACGATATCGCCTGCCGCAAACGCCACATTGCGCATCTCGTCGCGCGAGAGCTTGGCAAGGGCTGCCCGCGCCTCGCCCTGGCTGCCGGTCAGGATGACGACGACCTTATCGCGCGGGATATAGCCGTATTCGTCCTCGGAGATGAAAGGCTTCACACCTTCCATCAGGCCGATATCCTGGGCGACGTCGACGACGCGCTTCAGCGAACTGCCGAGCAGCAGCACTTCGCGGCCGGCCGCCTCGGCAGCCTCGGCAACGGTGCGGATACGCCCGACATTCGACGAGAAGGTGGTAATCGCCACCCTGCCCTCGGCATTCTCGATGATCTTGCGCAGGCTTTCGGACACATCCTTCTCGGAGGGCGAAACACCGTCGCGCAGCGCATTGGTGGAATCGCACATCAGCGCCAGCACGCCCTCGTCGCCGAGCTGGCGGAAACGTGTCTCGTCGGTCAGGGGCCCGAGCGAAGGCTCGTGGTCGATCTTCCAGTCGCCGGTATGGATGACATTGCCGACCGGCGTGCGGATCATCAGCGACATCGGCTCGGGGATCGAATGGTTGACGGCGACGCCTTCGATGCTGAAGGGGCCGACATTGATCGTATCGCCGGCCTTGAACGGCGTCACCGGCACTTCGCCGATCTTAGCCTTCTCGAAATTGCGCTTGGCTTCGAGCAGACCGGCTGTGAAACCAGAGGCATAGACCGGCACGTTGAGGCCGGGCCAGAGGTCGGCGAGCGCACCATAATGGTCTTCATGCGCATGGGTGATGATGATCGCCTTGAGGTTCTTTCGTTCGCTGGCGAGGAAGCGGATATCGGGCAGCACGAGGTCGACACCCGGCAGATCGGGCCCCGGAAAAGTGACGCCACAATCGACCATGATCCACTGGCGATGCTCGGGCGGGCCGTAGCCATAGAGAGCGAGATTCATACCTATCTCGCCAACGCCGCCCAGAGGCAGGAATACCAGTTCGTCCTGTTTCGCCATAATTTTCGTTTTTTCCGCTATCCAAAAAACACATCACCGGCAGCAATGGGCATTATCCTGCCAGTGCCGGTATCGAGCATCAACAAGCCATTATCATCAATTCCGGCGAATTGTCCGGAAATCGATCGGTCCGGCAAATTGACCGTAATCTTTTCGCCGATGCCGCAGGCGATCGCGCGCCAGAGCGCCGTGATCTCGCCGATGCCGCGGCCCTGGTCCCATATTTCAAGCACTTCCGCCGTGGTGGCGAAGAGGTGCGCGAAGAGTTCCTCCGGCGAAGCCGCACTTCCCTGCTGGCGCAGACAGGTGACGGGGTAGAGCGGATTGTCCGGCATCACAGAGATATTGATACCGATGCCGACGATCAGCGCGTAACGTCCGTCCGGCAGTCCCTCACCTTCGACGAGAATGCCGCAGGTCTTCTTTCGGCCGATGAGAATATCGTTCGGCCATTTGACCTCGAGCGGTTCGGCACCCAATGGCAGCATCCTGCGGATCGCCTGGTGCACGGCAACGGCGATCGCCAACGGCAGCGAGCCCAGGCGCTCCATCGGGGCCGGGTCGATCAGAAGAAGAGAAGCGTAGAGATTGCCGCGCTCGGAAACCCAGAGCCTGCCGCGGCGGCCGCGGCCGCCCGTCTGCTTTTCGGCGGTCACCCAGAGATTGCCGCCATCGCCCGCCCGAGCCCGGGCGAGGCATTCGCTGTTGGTAGACGATGTTTCCGACAGAGCCTCGTGCCTGAAATCGCCGAGCGATATCCGGCGCCGCCCGTCGGAAGCCATCAAAAGAGCGTCGCAGCGGCAAGCTCTGCCGCACCGCCGATCGGGCCGCCGATGAGAACATAGGCGGTGACGAAGAGACCGGAGAGACCGAAGACCAGACGCAGCGCACCGGAGACACGGGCGAATTCGCCGGTCGCCTCATCGAACCACATCAGCTTGATGACACGCAGATAGTAGTAAGCGCCGACGACCGAGGCGAGAACGCCGATGATGGCGAGCGCATAGAGCTTGGCTTCGATGGCGGCAACGAAGACGAAGTACTTCGCGAAGAAGCCGGCGAGCGGCGGGATGCCGGCGAGTGAGAACATCAGCGCCGTCAGCACCACGGCCATGAACGGGTTCGTGGTGGAGAGGCCGGCGAGATCATCGACATTTTCGACGACGGTGCCGTCCTTGCGGCGCATCGACATGATGATCGCAAAGGTGCCGAGCGTCATGACCATGTAGATGACCATGTAAAGCATGACGCCGGTGACGCCGGTCTGGTTGCCGGCGGCAAGACCGACCAGAGCATAACCCATGTGGCCGATCGAGGAATAGGCCATCAGCCGCTTGATGTTCTTCTGGCCGATCGCGGCAAACGAGCCGAGCAGCATCGAGGCGATCGAGATGAAGACGACGACCTGCTGCCAGTCCGCCAGAACCGGCTGGAAGGCGGTGATGACGATGCGCGTCATCATCGCCATGGCGGCAACCTTGGGTGCTGCGGCGAGGAAGGCGGTGACCGGCGTCGGCGCGCCTTCGTAAACATCCGGCGTCCACATGTGGAAGGGAACGGCGGAGATCTTGAAGGCGATGCCGGCGAGGATGAAGACCAGGCCGAAGATCAGGCCGAGCGAACGCGCGCCCTCGACGGACAGCGCCTGGGCGATCTCGGAGAAATGGGTGTGGCCGGTGAAACCATAGACCAGCGACATGCCATAGAGCAGCATGCCGGAGGAAAGCGCGCCGAGGACGAAATATTTCAGGCCGGCTTCGGTCGACTTCAGGCTGTCACGGTTGATCGCGGCGACGACATAAAGCGCCAGCGACTGCAGTTCCAGCGCGAGATAAAGCGAGATCAAGTCATTGGCCGAGATCATCAGCAGGATGCCGAGGGTCGCAAGCACCAGGAGAACCGGGAACTCGAACTTGTCGAGCTGATTTTCGCGGGCGTGGCCGATCGACATAAACATGGCGACCAGCGAACCGATCAGCGCCACCAGCTTCATGAAGCGCGAGAAGCCGTCGGCCATGTAGACCCCGCCATAGGCAAGGCCTTCTGCCGGCACGAAGAGCAGCCACAGGCCGGAGGCCAGGAGCAGGACGATGGCGAGGCCGGTGACGACAAGGCCCGACCGCTCGCCTGAGAAGACGCCGACCATCAACAGGACAAGGGCGCCGACCGCGAGGATGAGCTCCGGCGCGGAAAGATGCAGACTGAGGAGAATTGTTTCAGCGGTCATGTCCAATAAGTCCCGTCATCATTTCATAGACAGCGCAACATTCTGCGCTGCGTGCACGGCGGCCGTGTAGTTGTTGACCAGCAGATCCACCGAGGCGGCTGTCGCATCGAAGACCGGAGCCGGATAAACGCCGAAGAAGATGGTCAGCGCAACCAGCGGATAGAGGATCAACTGTTCGCGTGGTGAAAGATCGAGCAGCGCCTTCAGCTTTTCCTTCTCCAGCGCGCCGAAGATCACCCGGCGATAAAGCCAGAGCGCGTAGGCGGCCGAGAGGATGACGCCGGTGGCGGCAAAGAGCGCTACCCAGGTGTTGACGCGGAAGACGCCGATCAGCGTCAGGAATTCGCCGATGAAGCCCGACGTGCCGGGAAGCCCGACATTGGCCATGGTGAAGACCATCATCGCCACGGCATATTTCGGCATATTGTTGACGAGGCCGCCATAGGCGTTGATCTCGCGGGTGTGGGTACGGTCATAGACGACGCCGACGCAGAGGAAGAGCGCGCCGGAGACGATGCCGTGCGACAGCATCTGGAAGATCGAACCCTGAACGCCCTGCATGTTGGCGGCAAAGATACCCATGGTCACGTAGCCCATGTGTGCCACGGAGGAATAGGCGATCAGCTTCTTGATATCGTCCTGCATCATCGCCACCAGAGAAGTATAGATGATGGCGATGACGGACATGGCGAAGACGAGCGGCGCGAAATAATCGGATGCCACCGGGAACATGCCGAGCGAGAAGCGGATGAGACCGTAGCCGCCGAGCTTCAGCAGCACGCCGGCCAGGATCACCGAGCCTGCCGTCGGCGCCTGAACGTGGGCATCGGGAAGCCAGGTATGGACCGGCCACATCGGCATCTTGACCGCGAAGGAGGCGAAGAAGGCAAGCCATAACCAGGTCTGCAGCGCCGGCGGGAACTTGTAGGCGAGCAGCGCGGTGATATCGGTCGTGCCAGCCTGCCAGTACATCGCCATGATGGCGAGCAGCATCAGCACCGAGCCGAGCAGCGTATAGAGGAAGAACTTGTAGCTCGCATAGACGCGGTCCTTGCCGCCCCAGACGCCGATGATCAGGAACATCGGAATGAGGCCCGCCTCGAAGAAGACGTAGAACAGCACGATATCGAGCGAGACGAAGACGCCGATCATCATCGTTTCGAGGATGAGGAAGGCGATCATGTATTCCTTCAGGCGCTTCTCGATCGAGAGCCAGCTCGCCAGCACACAGAAGGGCATGAGGAAGGTCGACAGGATGACGAACAGCATCGAGATGCCGTCGACGCCGACGTGGTAGCCAATGCCGGTGCCGAGCCAGTCATGCTTCTCAAGCATCTGGAAGCCCGCATTGGCATTGTCGAAGCCGGTCCAGATGAAGAGCGAAACGACGAAGGTGAAGACGGTGGTGATCAGCGAGATCCACAGCACGTTCTTCCGGCCGGTTTGGCTCTCCCCGTTCATCAATAGCAGGAGCACCACGCCGACGAGCGGCAGGAAGGTGACCGTTGAAAGAATAGGCCAATCGGTCATCAGAAGGAACTCCCGAGCATCATCCAGGTAACGAGCGCCGCAATGCCGATCAGCATGGCGAAGGCGTAGTGATAGAGGTAACCGGTCTGCAGGCGAACCACGCGATCGGTGACGGCGACGACGCGAGCGGCGACGCCGTTCGGGCCG
Organism: Rhizobium sp. 01N447_2; assembly: GCF_056399245.1. NCBI lineage: Bacteria > Pseudomonadati > Pseudomonadota > Alphaproteobacteria > Hyphomicrobiales > Rhizobiaceae > Rhizobium > Rhizobium sp. 01N447_2. The sequence continues at coordinate 140,279 of NZ_JBFTQY010000013.1, read as the reverse complement.
TAGGTGTCGATGACGCCGACATCACCTTTCTTCCACAGGAAGCGGCCGAGTGCCTTGGCGGAGCGGACGAAGAGGAAGTCGTAGAGTTCGTCGAAATACCACTTGTTCAACAGGAACTGGTAGAGCACGCGGTGCTGCTGCGCGAGGATGCGCGGCGTCTGCGGCGAGCGGATATACATGTACCAGGCGGTGACGAAGCCGAGAACCATGGCGATGAAGGGGCTCAAGCCGACGAGCGCCGGAACATGGTGGAACTCTTCGACGAGTTCGTTCTCGGCGCCGGTAAAGAGCGCACCCTTCCAGAACTCGGCATATTCCTCGCCGTAGAACCGGCCTTCGAAGATCACGCCCGCAAGTACCGCACCGATCGCCAGGAGATAGAGCGGCACCAGCATGACCTGTGGCGACTCATGCACGTGGTGCATCACCTCATGGGAAGCGCGCGGCTTGCCGAAGAAGGTCATGAAGATCAAGCGCCAGGAATAGAAGCTCGTAAAGAGAGCCGCGATGACCAGCAACGCGAAGGCGAAGCCCGCGACCGGCGAATGCGATGCATAGGTCGCCTCGATGATCACGTCCTTGGAGAAGAATCCGGCAAAACCGATCGGCGTGAAGGGAATGCCAAAACCGGTGATCGCCAGCGTGCCGATGATCATCAGCACGGCAGTAACTTTAATATGCGGCCAAAGGCCGCCCATGTRGCGCATGTCTTGCTCGCCATCGACGGCATGGATGACCGAGCCGGCGCAGAGGAAGAGCAGCGCCTTGAAGAAGGCGTGCGTGAAAAGATGGAAGATCGCTGCGCCATAGGCCCCGGCTCCGAGTGCCACGAACATATAGCCGAGCTGCGAGCAGGTGGAATAGGCGATGACACGCTTGATGTCGTTCTGCACGAGAGCGACTGTTGCCGCGAAGAATGCGGTGATCGCGCCGATGACGGTGACGACAACCAGCGCATCCGGCGACAGTTCGAAGAGCGGGGACATGCGGGCGACGAGGAAGACGCCGGCGGTGACCATGGTGGCGGCATGAATGAGGGCCGAGACCGGGGTCGGGCCTTCCATGGCGTCCGGCAGCCAGGTGTGCAGCAGGAACTGCGCCGACTTGCCCATCGCGCCCATGAAGAGCAGCAGGCAGATGCCGGTCAGCGCATGCGCCTTGTCGAGTTGCATGCCGAAGAGATTGAGGATCACCTCGCCCGCTTCGCCGCCTTCATGCGGGGCGAAGTTCGAGGCATTGGCGAAGATCGTGTCGAGGTTGATCGAGCCGAACAGCACGAAGACGCCGGCAATGCCGAGCACGAAGCCAAAGTCGCCGACGCGGTTGACGATGAAGGCCTTCATCGCCGCAGCCGTCGCTGACGGTTTCTTGAACCAGAAGCCGATCAGCAGATAGGAGGCGAGACCGACGCCTTCCCAGCCGAAGAACATCTGGGCAAGGTTATCAGCGGTCACCAGCATCAGCATGGCGAAGGTGAAGAGCGAGAGATAGGCGAAGAAACGCGGGCGATGCGGATCGGTATGCATGTAGCCGATCGAATAGACATGCACCAGCGTCGAGACCGTGTTGACGACGATCAGCATGACTGAGGTCAGCGTATCCACACGCAGCGACCAGGAGACGTCGATGCCGCCGGACTGGATCCAGCGCAGCACCTCGACCTTGATCGGACCGCCTTCGGCATGACCCATGCCGACGGTGAAGAAGACGACCCAGGACAGGATGGCGGCGATGATCATCAGGCCGCTGGTGACATATTCCGAAGCCTTGGCGCCGATGGCGCGGCCAAAAAGGCCTGCGACGATCGCACCGATCAAGGGAAGAAAGACGATAGCCTTATAGAGGAACATGAGCCACTCAGCCCTTCATCATATTGACGTCTTCGACCGCGATCGAGCCGCGGTTGCGGTAGAAGACAACGAGAATTGCAAGACCGATCGCCGCTTCGGCAGCCGCGACTGTCAGGATGAACAGCGCGAAGACCTGGCCGACGATGTCGTTCAGGAAGGAGGAGAAGGCGACCATGTTGATGTTGACGGCAAGCAGGATCAGTTCGATCGACATCAGGATGACGATGACGTTCTTCCGGTTCAGGAAGATGCCGAAGACGCCAAGCGTGAAGAGGATGGCGCTGACCGTCAGGTAGTGGGAAAGTCCGATGACCATGTTCTTTGTTCCTTGACCTGCCTTTAGACGCCCTGCCCGGGCTTGACCGAAACCACCTCGACGGCGGTAGCGGGCGTACGGGCAACCTGCCTGGGAATATTCTGCCGCTTGATGTTGGTGCGGTGTCTCAATGTCAGCACGATCGCGCCGATCATGGCGACCAGGAGCACCAGACCGGCGATCTGGAAGAAATAGACGTAGTTGGTGTAGAGCACGTCGCCGAGAGCGGCGGTATTGGTGCGCTCGCTCAGCGCCGGGATCGGCATGGCGACTGATTTGGCGATCTCCGGCGAGATGACGCTGCCGCCGATGACGACGATCAGTTCGGCTGCGAGGATCACCCCGATCAGCCCGCCGATCGGCGCATATTCGAGAACGCCGGCCCTCAGTTCGGTAAAGTCGATATCGAGCATCATCACCACGAAGAGGAAGAGCACGGCGACGGCGCCGACATAGACGACAAGCAGGATCATCGCCAGGAATTCGGCACCGAGCAGCAGGAAGAGGCCAGCCGCATTGAAGAACACCAGGATCAGGAAGAGAACCGAGTGAACCGGGTTCTTCGCCCAGATGACCATGAACGCCGACGCCACCGCGACAAAGGCGAAAAGATAGAAAAATAGAGCCTGCAGACCCATGTTGGTGCCTTTTTCATCTTCCCCCGGGCAGCCGGGAGTTTCCCTGCCCGATGGAGCTTTCGCTGGCGCTAACCGGCAAAAGCTCCTGTGCATATTGACCGCGACAAGAGCAACTGCGCTCCACCACGGCATTTCAAAATCTCAATCAGCGATACGGCGAGTCGATCGCGATGTTGCGAGCGATTTCCCGCTCCCACCGGTCTCCGTTGTCCAGAAGCCGCGCCTTGTCGAAATAGAGCTCTTCGCGGGTTTCCGTCGCAAATTCGAAATTCGGGCCTTCGACGATCGCGTCGACCGGGCAGGCTTCCTGGCAGAAGCCGCAATAGATGCACTTCACCATGTCGATATCGTAGCGCACCGTGCGGCGCGTACCGTCATTGCGGCGGGGACCCGCCTCGATGGTGATCGCCTGGGCAGGACAGATCGCCTCGCAAAGCTTGCAGGCGATGCAGCGCTCCTCGCCGTTCGGATAACGGCGCAGAGCATGCTCGCCGCGGAAACGCGGGGAAACCGGACCCTTTTCGAAGGGGTAGTTGATCGTCGCTTTCTGGCGGAAGAAATAGCGCATCGACAGAAAGAACGCGCCGACGAATTCCTTGAGAAACAGCGAGCTGATGGAGCCGGACAAGCTTGCCATCTTCAACCTCCAATTTTGCCGAAAACGAGAGCAGGCATGATCATGCCCAACCCATCAGTTTCAGCACGAATGCAACGATGACGACCATGGCGAGTGACAGCGGCAGGAAGACCTTCCAGCCGAGGCGCATGAGCTGGTCGTAGCGGTAGCGCGGAACGRAGGCCTTGACCATCGCGAACATGAAGAACACGAAGCAAGCCTTCAGCGTGAACCAGATGATGCCGGGGACCCAGTTGAGGATCCAGATATCGACCGGGGGCAGCCAGCCGCCGAGGAAGAGGATCGTCGTCAGCGCGCACATCAGGCAGACGGCCGCATATTCGCCGAGCATGAACATCATGTATGGCGAGGAGCCGTATTCGACCATGAAGCCGGCAACGAGTTCCGATTCAGCTTCCGGAAGGTCGAAGGGCGGGCGGTTCGTCTCGGCAAGTGCCGAAATGAAGAAGATGATGAACATCGGGAAGAGCGACAGCCAGTGCCAGTCGAGGAACGAGGCCGGCAGGCCGAGCATGGTGCCGAGGCCGGTATGCTGCGCATTGACGATATCGGTCAGGTTCAGCGAGCCGACGCAGAGAAGCACGGTGACGATGACGAAGCCGATCGAGACTTCATAGGACACCATCTGTGCCGCCGAGCGTAGCGCGCCGAGGAACGGATACTTCGAGTTCGAAGCCCAGCCGCCCATAATGATGCCGTAAACTTCGAGCGAGGAAATCGCGAAAATATAGAGGATGCCGACATTGATGTTGGCGATCACCCATCCGTCGGCCAGCGGTACCACCGCCCAGGTGGACAGCGCCAGAAGCACCGTCACCAGCGGAGCAAGCAGGAAGACCGCCTTGTTGGCGCCGGCCGGAATGATCGGCTCCTTGAAGACGAATTTCAAAAGGTCGGCGAAGGACTGGAACAGGCCGAAAGGACCGACGACGTTCGGGCCGCGGCGCAACTGTACGGCCGCCCAGATCTTGCGGTCGGCGAGCAGCACATAGGCGATGAAGACGAGCAGGCAGACGAGAAGCAGCAGTGACTGACCGATCATGATGATCGCCGGCCAGACATAGGTCGAAAAGAAAGAATCCATAGTCCCCTGCCCTTACTCTGCCGCGACTTTGAAGTTGTTGCGGGCCAATGCCGAGCACTCCGCCATGACAGCCGAGGCACGCGCTATCGGGTTCGTCAAATAGAAGTCTTTCACCGGCGACGCAAACCCGGATTTGTTCATCTTGCCGGCTTTTTTCGCAACTGCGGCAATTTGGGCGCTATCGGTTTCGGCGATCTCGTCGATGGCGGCAAAATGCGGGAAAGCGGCATAGAGCCGGGCGCGCAATTCGCTGAGCGAATCGAAGGGAAGCTTCTTGCCGAGAACGTCGGAAAGGGCACGGATGATTGCCCAGTCCTCGCGGGCGTCACCCGGCGCAAAACCTGCGCGGTTGCCCATCTGGACGCGGCCTTCGGTGTTGACCCAGGTGCCGGACTTTTCGGTATAGGCTGCGGCCGGCAGGATGACGTCGGCATGGTGCGCGCCATTATCGCCATGCGAGCCGATATAGACGGTGAGCTTGGCCTTCTTGGCGGTGAAGTCGAGTTCGTCCGCACCGAGCAGGAAGAGCACGTCCATCGCCGTCAGCATCTCGGCGGCATTGACGCCCTTGGCACCCGGCACGAAGCCGAGGTCGAGGCCGCCGACACGCGAGGCAGCGGTATGGAGGACGGCAAAGCCGTTCCAGCCTTCGGCGACCGCACCGACCGAGCCGGCGAGCTTTGCAGCACTGGCGAGTACGCCGGCGCCGTCGGTGCGCGACAGCGCGCCCTGGCCGATGATGATCATCGGCTTGGCGGCATTCTTCAGCACGTCCGCGAAGGCGTGGGTGCCGTCGACCAGATCCTTCAGCGTGTCGGGACCGCCGCCGAGGTAATCATAGCTGTAGCGCAGTTCGCCCGGCGCGCCGATCACGCCGATCGGGAACTTGCCGCGGCGCCAGCGCTTGCGGATGCGGGCGTTGAGGATGGCGGCCTCGAAGCGCGGATTGGCGCCGATGATCAACAGCGCGTCGGCCTGGTCGATGCCCGCAATGGTCGGGTTGAAGAGATAGCTTGCACGGCCGAGCGACGGATCGAGTGCCGCCCCATCCTGGCGACAGTCGAGATTGACCGACCCCAGCGACTTCACCAGTTCGGAAAGCGCATACATTTCCTCGACGGAAGCGAGGTCGCCTGATATCGCGCCGATCTTCTCGCCCGAGGTGGCGCCGACGGCGGCCTTGATGGCGCCGAAGGCTTCTGCCCAGGTGGCGGGCTGCAGGCGGCCATCGCGGCGAACATAGGGCCGGTCGAGGCGCTGGGTCTTCAGGCCGTCCCAGATGAAGCGGCTCTTGTCGGAAATCCACTCCTCATTGATCGCCTCATTGACGCGCGGCAGGATGCGCATGACTTCGCGGCCGCGGGTGTCGACGCGGATCGCCGAACCGACAGCATCCATGACGTCGATCGATTCGGTCTTGTTCAGCTCCCACGGGCGCGCGGTAAAGGCGAAGGGCTTCGAGGTGAGCGCGCCAACCGGGCAAAGGTCGACGACGTTGCCCTGCAGCTCGGAGGTCATCGCCTGTTCGAGATAGGTGGTGATCTCGGCATCCTCGCCGCGGCCGATCAGGCCGAGTTCGGAAATGCCGGCGACCTCGGTAGTGAAGCGGACGCAGCGCGTGCAGTGAATGCAGCGGTTCATCACCGTCTTGACGAGCGGGCCGATATACTTGTCCTCGACGGCGCGCTTGTCTTCCTGATAGCGCGAGGTGTCGATGCCGAAGGCCATTGCCTGGTCCTGCAGGTCGCATTCACCGCCCTGGTCGCAGATCGGGCAATCGAGTGGATGGTTGATCAGCAGGAATTCCATCACACCTTCGCGGGCCTTCTTTACCATCGGGGTGTTGGTGAAGACCTCAGGCAGCTCGCCGTTCGGGCCGCCGCGGATATCGCGCACGCTCATGGCGCAGGAAGCCTGCGGCTTCGGCGGGCCGCCCTTCACCTCGACAAGGCACATGCGGCAATTGCCGGCAACCGACAGACGCTCATGGAAGCAGAAGCGCGGAACCTCGGCACCGGCATCCTCGCACGCCTGCAATAGCGTGAAATGATCCGGAACTTCGATCTCGTTGCCGTCAATCCTCAGTTTTGCCATCGTCGCTCAGTCCTGTTTCCCGTTTGCCTGATGACGGCAAACAAACCTATTTTTGCAGCACTCTCATTGCCAAGCCGGATCTTTCGTCCTGCCGACATCTGATGTCGCCCAAATTCTCTATCGCGCGTTCCAGACCCGGAACCCGCACCGGCATCTTGAGGCCCCCGCCCGTCCGCCGACCTGCCCATCTTTCCGGCCGATTGACACGGCCGGACAGTTCATTTCTTTCTGCGGCCCCGCMCTGCCAGAACTTTCGCCTGACCGGCCCAGTCGTCACGGCCGATGCGGCCGTTGAAGCCGAGCTCAGCGTCGAGCCGGGCGATCTCCTCGTCGGTCCAGGCAGCGATCTCGGCGAAGCTGCGAATGCCCTTGGCGTTCAGCACCTGCTCCAGCTTCGGGCCGATGCCGGCGATCAGCTTGAGATCGTCGGCCTTTCCAGCCCGCGCAACCGGTTTTGCCTTCACTGCCGGCTTTGGCTGGCTGGCCTTGGTTTGGCTGGCTGGGATCGGCGCGCTGACCGGCTTGACAACAGTCAGTGTCGGCCTTGCCTTCTTCTCGGCCGGCGGCTTGGTGAAAGCCTTGACCTCCGAGCGAATATTCTCCGGCCGGATATCGACATCGGGCGCCGGCTCGTCCGGCGGCGTGTCATCGAGGGCGGCAGCGACCTTGCTGGTGGTTTCCAGGGCGCTCTGCCAAGCCCCGAAGAAAGCACCGGCCATCTGGGTCGAGAAACCGAAGCCGATCGCCGTTGCGGCGGCAAAGGCTGCGGCCGGATGCGCCATCAGCGGATGCACCGGCATTGCCTGTGCATTTTCCAGCATCTCGGCGGCAAGACGGCCGAAACCGGCCGCGAAATCGGCGGCTTCTTCCTTTTTCCTACCCTTGGATGCAATGTCCGCCATGATTATTCAGCCGCCTCCAGAACCGCGCCGTGATCGAGCGCGCTTGCCGTATACTGGTCGATGCGCTTTTCGATCTCGGGACGGAAGTTACGGATCAGACCCTGCACCGGCCATGCGGCGGCATCGCCGAGCGCACAGATGGTGTGACCTTCAATCTGCTTGGTCACCTGGAACAGCATGTCGATTTCGCGCTTCTGGGCATTGCCCTTGGCCATGCGCTCCATCACGCGCCACATCCAGCCCGTGCCTTCGCGGCAGGGCGTGCACTGGCCGCAGCTCTCATGCTTGAAGAAGGCGGAGATACGGGCGATCGCCTTGATGACGTCGGTGGACTTGTCCATGACGATCGCGGCGGCCGTGCCGAAGGAAGAGCCGACGCCGCGCAGGCCGTCGAAATCCATCGGGCAGTCGATGATGTCCTTGGCCGGAACGATCGGGCAGGATGCTCCGCCCGGAATGACGGCAAGCAGGTTGTCCCAGCCGCCGCGGATACCGCCGGCATGGCGGTCGACCAGTTCGCGGAAGGTGATGCCCATTTCCTCTTCGACGGTGCACGGCTTGTTGACGTGGCCGGAGAGCATGAACAGCTTGGTGCCGACATTGTTCGGACGGCCGATGGCCGAGAACCAGCCGGCGCCGCGGCGCAGGATCGTCGGCGCGACAGCGATCGATTCGACGTTGTTGACCGTCGTCGGGCAGCCGTAGAGACCCATATTGGCCGGGAACGGCGGCTTCAGACGCGGCTGCCCCTTCTTGCCTTCGAGGCTTTCGAGCAGCGCGGTTTCTTCGCCGCAGATATAAGCGCCGGCGCCGTGATGGACGAAGATGTCCATGTCCCAGCCGAGCTTGTTGTTCTTGCCGAGCAGGCCATAATCATAACATTCGTCAATCGCCGCCTGCAGCGCTTCACGCTCGCGGATATATTCGCCGCGCACATAGATGTAGGCTGCATTGGCGCCCATCGCGAAACTCGCGATGACGCAGCCTTCGATCAGCGTATGCGGATCGTGGCGCATGATGTCGCGGTCTTTGCAGGTGCCGGGCTCGGATTCGTCGGCGTTGACGACGAGGTAGTGCGGACGGCCGTCGCTTTCCTTCGGCATGAAGGACCATTTGAGGCCTGTGGGGAAGCCGGCGCCGCCACGACCGCGAAGGCCCGACGCCTTCATCTCGTTGATGATCCAGTCGCGGCCCTTTTCGAGGATCTGCTTGGTGCCGTCCCAATGGCCGCGGCTCATCGCGCCCTTCAGGGATTTGTCCTTGAGGCCGTAGATGTTGGTAAAGATGCGGTCTTTATCTTGTAACATGCTTCACCTCTTACCGCGGCTTCTTGCCGAAGACCTTGATATATTCCGCTTCCCCGCCCTTGGCGAGCGCCTTGGCCTGCTTGACCCAGTCATCGCGCTCGATGCGGCCGCGGAAGTTCAGGTAGCCGTCGACCCATTCGCGTTCGGCCTTCTTCCAGCCTGCGACCTGCGCGAAGGTGAAGATGCCGATTTCGTTCAATGTCGCCTCGATCTTCGGGCCAACACCCGAGATCATCTTCAGATCATCCGGTGCGGCGGGCTTTTCGACGCCCGCCGGACGGTTCTTGTCGGTCAGGGCAGGCTTTGCCGCCGGGGCAGCCTCGGCCTTGACGGCAGCTTTCGGCGCCGGTTCGGCGGCTGCAGTGCCTGATATCGGCTGCTGCTCGGCTGCCTTTGCGTTTTTCGCAGCCGCCTTCGGCGCCGTTGCCGGCGTCTTCAGGGCAGCATTGGTCTCGGCATCGGTGCTCTTCGGGCGGGCGGCCTCGGAGGGTGGAACCGGAGCGCGGTCGACCGGAGTCGATACGGTTTCGGCATCGGCCTTCTTGGCGCGCGTCCTTACCTTCGGCTCTTCGGTCGTCAGCGAGGTCAGGCCGCCTTCGGGCGCCGAAAACACCCGGTCGATCTGGGTGCCGGGCTTGATGCTGGCGCCATTGCCGGCGGCAAAAACGTCGATAATCTCTTCGAGACGCTCAGGCGTCAGGTCCTCATAGGTGTCCTTGCCGATCATCACCATCGGCGCATTGACGCAAGCCCCGAGACATTCGACCTCTTCCCAGGACAGCGTGCCTTCGGCATTGCGCTCGAAGGCATGGGCATGGATCTTGCTCTTGCAGACCGACATCAGCGCTTCCGAGCCGCGCAGCATGCAGGGCGTCGTGCCGCAGACCTGCACATGGGCGCGCGTTCCCACCGGATGCAGCTGGAACTGCGTATAGAAGGTCGCAACCTCGAGCACGCGGATATAGGCCATATCAAGCATATCGGCGATCTTTTCGATCGCCGCGCGCGTGACCCAGCCGTCCTGCTCCTGCGCCCGCATCAACAGCGGAATGACCGCCGATTGCTGGCGGCCGGCGGGGTATTTCTGGATCGTCTTGTCCGCCCAGACCGCATTCTCATCGCTGAAGGCGAATGCGGCAGGCTGGAATTGATCTTCGGCTAATCGACGAACGGACATTCTTCCTCACGCCTTGTCAGTTTAGGGTTCCACACCGCGAAGCGGTCAAAGACTGCATTTCGCAGGCATAGGCCGACTGGTCTTTTTGCATAAATACTACGAATTTGCTGCCGTTCGGAATGGCAGCCTTGATCTGATAGCCCTTGGACAAAAGCTCGCCCATGGATGATTGCTGCGCCGGCGGCGTCTCTTCCTTATGGCCCAGCGGCGTGCCGAGGCTATCGGACTCCTGAGCCGAAACCCCGGATGCCGAAAGAAGGATTGCGACGGCCAGCGGCAGAAGCTGCATCAGCGATCCACCTCGCCGAAGACGATGTCGAGCGAGCCGAGCACGGCCGCCACGTCGGCAAGCTGGTGACCGCGGCACATGAAGTCCATCGCCTGCAGATGGGCATAGCCCGGGGCGCGGATCTTGCAGCGATAAGGCTTGTTGGTGCCATCGGAGACGAGATAGACGCCGAACTCGCCCTTCGGCGCCTCGACGGCGGCGTAAACCTCGCCGGCCGGCACGTGGTAGCCTTCGGTATAGAGTTTGAAGTGGTGGATCAGCGCTTCCATCGAGCGCTTCATCTCGCCGCGCTTCGGCGGCACGACCTTGCCGTCGATTGACGAGAAAGGACCGGTCCTGGCATCCGAGAGCAGGCGGTTGACGCATTGCTTCATGATGCGGACCGACTCACGCATCTCGATCATACGGATCAGATAACGGTCGTAGTTGTCGCCATTCTTGCCGATCGGGATGTCGAATTCGAGATCGGAGTAACATTCATAGGGCTGGGCGCGACGCAGATCCCAGGCCGCACCCGAACCACGCACCATGACGCCGGAAAAGCCCCAGGCCCAGCATTCCTCCAGCGAGACGACGCCGATATCGACGTTGCGCTGCTTGAAGATGCGGTTGCCGGTCAACAGGTTGTCGATGTCGTCGAGCGCCTTCAGGAACGGGTCGCACCAGGCGCCGATATCCTGCACGAGCTGTTCGGGCAGATCCTGGTGGACGCCGCCCGGACGGATATAAGCGGCATGCATGCGCGAGCCGCTGGCGCGCTCGTAGAACACCATCAGCTTTTCACGCTCTTCGAAGCCCCAGAGCGGCGGCGTCAGCGCGCCGACGTCCATGGCCTGCGTCGTGACGTTCAGGAGGTGCGAGAGGATACGGCCGATTTCCGAATAGAGAACGCGGATCAGCTGGCCGCGAATCGGGATCTCGATGCCGAGCAGCTTTTCGACGGCCATCGCATAGGCATGTTCCTGGTTCATCGGCGCGACGTAGTCGAGACGATCGAAATAGGGCACGGCCTGAAGATAGGTCTTGGTCTCGATCAGCTTCTCGGTGCCGCGATGCAAAAGGCCGATATGCGGATCGACACGCTCCACAATTTCGCCGTCAAGCTCCAGGACAAGACGAAGAACGCCGTGCGCCGCCGGATGCTGCGGTCCGAAGTTGATATTGAAGTTGCGAACGTTGTGTTCTGTCATGGCGATGGGCTCGCGTTCTCAGATAACCAGTGAATGGCGGGCCAAGCCCACCAGCCGCCTTGAATTTATTGTTTCGCTTTTTCATCGCCGGGCAGCACATACTCCGTGCCTTCCCAGGGCGACATAAAGTCGAAGTTGCGGAATTCCTGCTTCAGTTCCACCGGCTCGTAAACGACGCGCTTTGCCGCATCGTCATAGCGAACCTCGACGAAACCGGTCGTCGGGAAGTCCTTGCGCAGCGGATGGCCTTCGAAGCCGTAGTCGGTCAGGATGCGACGCAGGTCCGGATGGCCGGTGAAGAGCACACCATACATGTCCCAGGTCTCGCGCTCGAACCAGTCGGCGCCCGGATAGACGGGGCAAGCCGACGGAACCGGCGTATCCTCGTCGGTCGCGACCTTGACGCGGATACGCAGGTTCTTCTTCGGCGACAGCAGGTGATAGACGACGTCGAAACGCAGCTCGCGCTGCGGCCAGTCGACCCCGCAAATATCGATCAGGTTGACGAAACCGCATTTGGCGTCATCACGCAGGAAGGTCAGCAGCGCGATCAGGTTCTCACCCGTCGTCGTCACCGTCAGTTCGCCATACTTCATCTGCGATGCGGCGATCAGATTACCGCGCGCTTCACCAAGGTAGGACGCAAGCTCAGTCAGGGCTTCACTCATATGCCTTGTCCTTAACCCTTAGCGTTCGATCGTGCCGGTACGCCGGATCTTCTTCTGCAGCAGAAGCACGCCATAAAGCAGCGCCTCTGCCGTGGGGGGACAGCCCGGCACGTAGATGTCGATCGGCACGATGCGGTCGCAGCCGCGCACCACCGAATAGGAATAGTGATAATAGCCGCCGCCATTGGCGCAGGAGCCCATCGAGATAACATAACGCGGCTCGGGCATCTGGTCGTAGACCTTGCGGAGCGCCGGCGCCATCTTGTTGGTCAGCGTACCGGCGACGATCATCACGTCGGACTGGCGCGGCGAGGCGCGCGGCGCAAAACCGAAGCGCTCGACGTCATAACGCGGCATCGACAGCTGCATCATTTCGACGGCGCAGCAGGCAAGACCGAAGGTCATCCACATCAGCGAGCCGGTGCGGGCCCAGTTGATCAGTTCGTCGGTCGAGGTGACGAGAAACCCCTTGTCGGCAAGCTCGTTATTGATCTCGCCAAAAAATGGGTCGTTGCTGCCGATCGGCTTGCCGGTCGAGGGATCGATGATCCCCTTCGGCTGCTGGGCCACAAGCGGCTGATTGCTCACAGGGGCTACTCCCATTCCAGGGCTCCCTTCTTCCATTCATAGATAAAGCCGATGGTCAGCACGAGAAGGAAGACCATCATGGACCAGAAGCCGAACCAGCCGATAGCGCCGAAAGACACGGCCCAGGGAAAGAGGAAGGCGACTTCGAGGTCGAAGATGATGAAGAGAATCGACACGAGATAGAAGCGGATGTCGAACTTCATGCGGGCGTCATCGAAAGCGTTGAAGCCGCATTCGTAAGCCGAGAGCTTTTCCGAATCGGGCGCTTTGAAAGCCACGGCGAACGGCGCAATGAGCAGCGCCAGGCCGATAACGAGCGCAATAGCAATGAAGATAGCGATCGGAATATAAGAACTGAGCAGTTCAGTCATCATGTTCATCCCTGCTTGCCGGAGACGCCAGGCGGCGCATTTGGGCAAATGCCCGGCAAGCGAACGTGCGTTGCAACAAGCCGTGGTTAGCGCAGCCGACGCCCCGGCGCAAGACTTTTACAGAGGCAATTCGACGAGTATCCGAGGGACACTATCAAGCACATACAACGATGTCGCGACAAATCCGCGCAAGCCGCTTCAGCGCGCATGGCTGACCACTGGAAACTGCATGGCTTTCAAGAGAGAATGGCGCGAGTGACGGGGCTCGAACCCRCGACCTCCGGCGTGACAGGCCGGCACTCTAACCGACTGAGCTACACCCGCGCATTAATCGGCCATTTTGCGGCCGCGAGGATGAAGACAACCGGACAAACGACAAATCGCATTTGCGTTTTACAAGACTTGAAATGGCGCGAGTGACGGGGCTCGAACCCGCGACCTCCGGCGTGACAGGCCGGCACTCTAACCAACTGAGCTACACCCGCAATTCATTTCAAGCAGTCCGGATGCCTTCGCACCCTCTCCAAAACGGCTGCCCGTTTCGATGAGCGGCTAACTACGGGGTTCGCCTTTTAGTGTCAAGCAGGTTTGGAGACAAAACAATGACAGTCCGCGAATTGTTTCGGCGGGTTGGGTGCCAGACGAACAAAAGCCGGCACTTCCGTCTTCGGCAGCAATGCTCAGCCGCAGACGCAACGCCTTCGAAACGGGGATGCTCGCCGCCCTCCCCTCACTTTTCCACAGCCGAGCCGAGCCTAAGCGTCATTGCAAGACACGGGACCACCACCAAAAAAATCAAAAAATCTTCACAAACACTCTTGCGGTTTTGCCGCGATCCGCATAGATCACGGCCACCAACGCGGCAGGCCGATCCGGCTTCGTTTGCGATGGGCGATTAGCTCAGTTGGTAGAGCGCCTCGTTTACACCGAGGATGTCGGCGGTTCGAGTCCGTCATCGCCCACCATTTCTAGAGTTTCCTGCTGCTTGTTCATCAGAGTTAGGCTCCCGAATTAGCTCGCTAATCCGGCCACGATCTGCGCAAGGTGTTTTGTCAGGAGACACCTCATGAAAACCGTTGCCATCATCTCTACGCTGCTTCTCGCCAGCGTGGCTGCGCCGCCGTGCATTGCCAGAGAGCCGGCGCAAGAGGTGTTCCTGTCTGCCGGGGATCAGGCGATTACAACCTCGGGAGAAACTCCGGCACGTGAAGCCAGAACATATCTCCTGAGAATGCCGTCAGATCTTCCGATTAATTTTTCGGTCGATGCAGACAATTCAGCCTGCAGCCTGGAAATCAGCAAAGCCAGCCAGCGCGGCGTCTTAAGCACAATCAGCCGATTCCCCGCGTCTTTCAGAGACAGCGGTCAAAGTGGCGATAAATATACGTTTTCGTTTTTCCAAAACCGCGTTTCATTTATGAGCGGCGCCCGATGCGCCTTCTCATTTTCTCTGACGCAGATGTGACGGCGTGATCGGGGCAATGGGCATGCCTCGCTGTTTGGAGGATGCCCATCCCCTACTATTCATGCCTTCGCCAGTTCTTTCTCCACCGCCGAAACCAGCCGCGAATCATCCGCCGTCACGTCAGGCGCGAAGCGGGCGGCGACTTTGCCGTCGCGGCCGATCAGGAATTTTTCGAAGTTCCAGAGGATGTCGTCCTCATCGCTGCCGGTCATCCCGTGGGATTTCAAGCGTTCGCGCATCGGGCCGTCGCCCGTCGTCTTCACGCCCGACTTGGTCAGTTGGCGGTAAAGCGGGTGCTGGGCTTCGCCCTTGACCGAAATCTTCGAGAAGATCGGGAAGGTGACGTCGTAGGCGCTGGTGCAGAAATCGAGGATCTCGGCGTCGGTGCCGGGCTCCTGGCCCTTGAAGTCGTTGGCGGGAAAGGCGGCGATGACGAAGCCGCGCTCGCGCTTTTCCCCATAGAGCTTTTCCAGCCCCTCATATTGGACTGTCAGCCCACATTTCGAGGCCACATTGACGACCAAGAGCACCCTGCCCTTGTATTCGTTGAGCGTGGTCTCACGACCATCCACTGTTTTGACCGGGATATCCAGCACGTTGCCCGTCACGGGAACCTCCAATTTCGTAAGGATATGTTTCGCTAAGCTTAGCGATATCGCCGCTGTTGTCATCAGCGTCGGGATCAACTTGGCTTCCACAGGACGCCGGTGCGGCTTCCGGCCGCACCGGGCCTCAGCACCTCAGGCGGGAGACGTTTCCTTCACGTCGTCGAGCAGGAAGTGCACGACGAGATAATCCGTCTTGTAATGGCGGCCACTGTCCGACACGGAATCGACGCTGCCGCCGTCCTTCGGGTGCCAGGGATGATAGTGGGGGTTGGTGGTGATCAGCGTGATGGCCTTGCCATCTCTTTCGCCAAGCCGGAAGCGCATCTCGGCGAGCGGCCAGATCCGCTCGTAATCCTGCATGGTGATTCGCGCCTTCAGCGCCTTGCGCTGCAGCGGCGCTTCGCCGGCCTCGGCTGGTGTTTCCAACATCACCTCCTCAGCTCCGCTGATGATGGTGTTGAATTCTTCAGGCCACATGCGTCTCATGAAATCGCTCCTCCCGAGGCTTTTTCGTCAGTTCACAGATGGAACTTAGCGGTTTGTTCGAAAGAAGCAAATTCCTGTCATGCGGTTGTCATCGGTGCCGGCTGCTCCTACCTTCCCGTCAAACCGCATCAGGGCCGTCAGTCGCCCGCAATCCCGAGATCAGAGATGAAGACACGTGAAGAAAGGCAGGCGCTCCGGGCGAGCATGCCGCGCACCCCGCTCAACGCCCATCATATGGAAAACGCCCGATTGCTGCCGGATCGTGGCGAGCTGCTCTACCGGATTCCGAACGGTGGCATCGGTGTCGAGGTGGGAGCCGCCTTCGGCGAATACACGGCGGAGATCCTGGAAAAGAATCGCCCGGCGCAGCTCTACCTCATCGATCCCTGGTCGATGGATCGCTATAGCTCCGGGCTTGACGCGATCCACACGAATTTCGCGGCCGAGATCGAGGCCGGCCGGCTGCATCTGATGCAAGGCACATCGCTCGAGAAGCTTGCCGAATTCGAGGACGATTTCCTCGACTGGGCCTATATCGATACCGATCATTCCTTCGAGCTCACCTGGCAGGAACTGCTGCTCTGCGAAAAGAAGGTGAAGCGGACGGGGCGCATTGCCGGGCATGATTTCTGCACCGGCAATACGGTCAAGCCGATCGTCTATGGCGTCGTCGAGGCGGTCACCAAATTCTGCAAGGATTACGGCTGGCAATTCGAGTTCCTGACGGTCGAATCGCACGCGCATTTTTCCTATTGCCTGAAGCGGCTCTGATCAGTCTAAAGCGCGGCGCGATCTTTCAGATTCGCTTCACGCGCTTTAGGTCTTTGGTCTTGCGCATGTCTTCACCGCAAAACCGCTGCACACTTTTGCGTGACATGCTTTACGCTTGGCCGGAATATTGCTCGTCGCTGACTTTTTCCATCCAGTCGACGTGGCTGCCGTCCAGCGCTTCATGGATGGCGATGTGCGTCATCGCCGTATCCGGGGCAGCACCATGCCAATGTTTTTCGCCCGGCGAGAACCAGACGGTATCGCCGGCGCGGATCTCTCGGATCTCCCCGCCCCAGCTCTGGGCGAGGCCCTTGCCTGATGTCACGATCAGCGTCTGGCCGAGCGGATGCGTATGCCAGGCCGTGCGGGCGCCGGGTTCGAAGGTGACGGAGACCGCCCTCGCCCGTGCCGGCGCCGGCGTCTCCATCAGCGGATCCTGGCGAACGGCGCCGGTGAAATAGTCGGCCGGTGGCTTCGTCGAGGGGCGAGAGCCGGCGGGTTTGATCTCCATGATCTTTCCTTTTCCATCCATGCGGTTGAAGCCTTGTAGCAGAACGATATTTCATCGGGGCGACCAATCAAAGCCGGATCGACAATTGCCGCGGTGTCACCTGGCTGATAGTGCCATTGCCTTTCATCAGCGCGTCGCATCTTGCTTGAATCATGCGACGTGCTTTGGCTCTTTGTTTTTATGCATGTCGTTGTCCGGAACCGATGCAATACTTCCGGGCGACATGCAGTAGGGAGGATTTTTCATGAAACACCATGCTTTTGGCCGCATGGCCTTCACCGTCACCAATGTCGGCTTCGGCGCCTGGCAGATCGGCGGCTCCTGGGGCGATATCAGCGAGGCCGACGGACGCGCGGCGCTGAATGCCGCGCTCGATGCCGGCATGACATTCATCGACACGGCGGACGTCTATGGCGACGGCCGCTCGGAAAAGATCATTGCTGACGTGCTGAAGTCGCGTGGGGGCAAGCGCCCGATGGTCGCCACCAAGGCGGGCCGCCGCCTCAACCCGCATGTCGCGGAAGGTTACACCAAGGCTAATCTCGAAGGTTTCATCGACCGCAGCCTGACGAATCTTGCCGTCGACAGTCTCGACCTCGTGCAGCTCCACTGCCCGCCCCGCGATGTGCTTTACCAGCCGGAGGTCTTCGAGGGCCTGGACGCGCTGCAGAAGGCCGGCAAGATCAAGGGTTACGGCGTCAGCGTCGAAAAGGTCGAGGACGGGCTGAAGGCGATCGAATATCCCGGCGTCGTCAGCATCCAGATCATCTACAACATCTTCCGCCAGCGCCCCGATCACCTGTTCTTCCAGGAAGCACGCCGCAGGAATGCGGCGATCATCGCCCGTGTGCCGCTCGCAAGCGGTCTTCTCTCCGGCAAGATCACCCGGGACACACATTTTGCCAGCGACGACCATCGCAATTTCAACCGCAACGGCGAAGCCTTCGATGTCGGCGAGACCTTTGCCGGCGTGCCCTTCGAGGTCGGCCTGCAGGCGGTGGAAGAGGTGCGCAAGCTGGTGCCCGCGGGCGCGACCATGGCCGCCTTCGCGCTCCGCTGGATCCTGATGAGCGATGCCGTCACCGTCGTCATCCCCGGTGCCCGCAATGGCGAGCAAGCCAGGGCCAACACGGCCGCGGCCGACCTTGCGCCGCTTTCGGCCGACCTCATGGCGGCAACGCGCGAGATCTATGGGCGGCTGATCGCGCCGCATGTGCATCAGCGCTGGTAGGCGTCCAACACTCCAAAATGCAAATGGCCGGGTTTTCGCCCGGCCATTTGCATATTATCGATCCGTCAAGGTCAGTTGGTGGGCTCAGTTGGTGCCGACCAGGTCAACCGGGAAGAACAGGGTCTCGCCGGAGGAGTCGCTGACGCCGTCATTGTCGGTGACCGCGTAGGGCTTGCCCGACGCGTCGAAGGTGAAGCCTTCAAGCTTGTCCAGCACATAGCCATTGGTCGCGGTCTTCAGTTCGCCGAGGAAGTCATGGGCTTCAGTCTTCTTGACGACCGGCAGTTCACCGCCGAGCTTGGCGGGCTTCAGGTCCGATATCGCGACCTTGTAGAGCTTCTTCAGCCTGGCGGCATCACCGACGAGGTTGTCGCGCTCGATGATGAAGACGCTGTCGCCCTGAGCCGAGATTTCCGACAGACCGACCCAGCCGCTTTCCGTCCTGTCGAGCGGATAGCGCACAGCACCCCATTCCTTCTTCTTCGGATTGTAGGAGACGAGCTTGACGAAACCCTTCTCGTCGTCGCTCCACTCGCGCTGGACCGCCATCCACAGCGTCGCATCGTCGCCGGTGCCGACAATGGTCACGCCTTCGAAGCCGTAACGGATTTCGTTGGCGACGAGCTCCTTCGGCAGGGCGACCTCGGCCTTGATTTCGCCCTTGGCATTGACGTTGTAGAGCGCGTGCGGGACGAGACGCTCACTGTAACCTTCCGAGGCGAGCCAGAAGGAGCCATCGGCAGCAGCCGCGATGCCTTCGATGTCGAGCTTCTGGGCCGGGGCGCCGTCACGCTTGACGACGAGGGCGTCGGTGATGACGGCCGGCTTCTTGCTGGCATCGATCGTGTAGATCGTCGGCTGCGAGCCCAGAACGCTGTCGCTGACGGCGTAGAGCATGCCCGGCTTGCCCGGARCGGCGGCGAGACCCGAAAGGGCTGCGAAGCCAATCGGATTGCCGTCCTTTTCGGCAGAGACGATCTGCGGATAGGCCTTTTCGCCTTCCGAGCGCTCGTAGATCATCACATGCGAGCGCGCGCCGCCGTCCTTGCCGAGGTCGAGCTCGTTGGCGGTCGCAAAAAGATTACGCGCGGGAATGGCGATCGCGCCTTCCGGCGAAATGCCCGACGGCAAGAGCTGGATGAGTTCGGGATCGGCGCCGGTATCCTTGAAAACGCCGACGACCGAAGCACGCTCGGCGAGCAGGAAGAAATACTGATCGCCGCCGAACTTGGCGGCTTCGAGGCCTTCCGGCTCGACGCCCTTCGATCCCGAACGGCTTTCCGGATAGTGGCCGATATGGGCAACGGCGCGTTCGAAGGAGGCGCCTGATTCGTAGAGAAGTTTGCCCGTCTTGTCGAAGATGGTGAAACCACGCGAGCCGCCCTGGTAGTCGCCTTCATTGGCGACGACGAGGCGGTTGTCGTCCAGCCACTTCACGGCGTCGGGCTCGCGCAGCACGCCCTTGGCTTCGCCCGAGAATTTCAGGGCGCCGTCACGCTTGGTGTCGATGCCGGAAAGATCGACGCTGCCGGCGGAGAAATGCGTCTTCACGTCAGCCGTGTTGGCGTCGATGATGACGATCTCATTGTTCTCCTGCAGCGTGAGGGCAATCTCGTTCAGGCCGTTGAAGGCGACGAATTCCGGCTCCGGATCTTCAGGGGCGACGCCGGTAAGCCCGGTCAGCGCCACGTGCTTGATAGTGCCGCAATCGACGGTGCCGTTCTTGACCTGGAAGACGACGAGGTCGCCGGCCGGCATTTGCGGGATCTTGCCGTCATTGACGTCTTCGTCGCGCTCGTTTTCGATTGCGATGGCGCCGAGCGTCTTGTCCTTGTTGAGGGCGATCGAATCCGGCTGGCCGCCGAGATCGCAGCTGTTCTCGGTCTTCTTGGTCGCCACGTCGACGATCGCGAGACGGCCCGAGGGCTTCGCCTTGCTTTCGGAGGTGTTGACAGCAACGAGCGCCTTGCCGGCGCTGGAGGTGACCGATGTCGGCTCGCCGTCCATCATCACCGCGCCGCCGGCCTTCGGTGCCTTGGCATCGGTAATATCGATGAAGCCGATCGCGCCGAGCGGGCTGTCGCTATAGATCAGCGTGTTGCCGTCGTCGGTCGCGGTGATGATTTCGGCGGAGCTCACCGACAGCTTGTCCTTGTCAGCCGGCGGGTTCTCTGCGACCGGGAAGGAAGCGATGCGGTTGAAAACCGGTTCGGCCGCGGCCGGAAAAGCAACGGATGCGAGAAGCACGACAGCGAGCACTGCCTTGCGCGATGAAATTGTCATGAAATCCCCCATGTGTCGAACATTCGAAACAGGAGTTTTCTGCGCGCGCGGCATGACAGAGGCATGACAGATGCGGCATTTTGCACCTGATCACGTCAGGCTGGTTTGCGCTCCCGGCGCATCTCGTTTCGCATGATGAACAGCGAAGCAGACAGGATGAGAGCCGCTCCCAGCCAGAGATAACCCGCCGGCGCATAACCGAAGAACAGCCAACCCGCCAGTACGTTCAACGGCAGCTTCAGATCGTCGAACGGCTGGACATAGGCGGCATCAGCGGCTGCATAGGCGAGCGTCAGGAAATACTGCGCTGCGGCAGTCAGCAGCCCCGCCAGCAGGAACAGGGCAAGGGTTGCGCCCGTCGGCACTGCAAAGCCTGCCGCAAGCGCCAGCCCGCCATTTATCGGCGTCAGCAGAACGAGCAGCCAGACGGTGATCGTCTCCGGTCGTTCGATACCCGTCAGGCTCTTGGTGATCAGCGACGAGGCGCCCCACAGCAGCGCCGAAAGCACAGGCAAGAGAGCCGCCCAGCCAAAACCATCAGACCATGGCTGCAGGATGATCATCGCTCCGGTGAAACCCGCAGCCGTCGCAGCCCAGCGGGCCGGGCCGACGCGCTCACCCAGGAAAAGCCGGGCGCCCAGAATGATGAAGAAGGGCGAGGTCATCACCAGTGCGATCGCCTGCCAGATCGGCACCGCGGCAAGGCCCGCGACCCAAGCTTCGACGCCGAGCGCGGCAAGCGCGACGCGCACGAGGTGACGCCAGGGATAGTCCGTGCGCATCGCCGCAAGGCCGAGCCTCTTAAGGAACGGCAGCGAAAACAGGAAGGCGAAGCCATATTGCCAGAAAGCTGCCGACGCCGAGGGAAAGGCAAGCTTCATCGTCAGCCATTGGGTGACGACGTTGAGAAGCGAAAAGGCAATGCCGGCAAGCACCATCCAGAGGGCGCCGACAACGGCGCGGGACGGCGAGACTGCAAGGGAAGTCTGATTCATGTCTTTCATCCAAACTACAGCGCCGCGCGTCTTTTCAGACGCGCAAAGGACGCTGTAGCACTTTAAATCGCTGCATAATTTTATCCTTAAATCGATTCCGATTTAAGGATAAAATTATGCAGTGGGACCAACATAAATCAGGACGCATGAACCCCGACGAAGCGGCACAGGGCAACCCCTGCCCTTCGCACGGCCGACGCTCATTCTCTTCCATCCGGACTTTAACCGTCGGCTCCGGAATCGCACCGGATCTGCTGAGCCTTCCCCCGCTTGGACACGAGGAAAGGCGCTCGCGGGCTCGAGCCGAAACCCTTACCCGCCGGTGGGGAGTTTCACCCCGCCCTGAGAACAGAAACGTCGTAGATCAAAGCCCGGACGACAGCAAGGCTCGCCAAAGCAAAAGGGGTCCGGCAAAGCCGAACCCCTCTTAAATCCTGCACAACCGGTCTCGTTTCCGGCCGACGGATAATATCAGATCAGCCGTTGACGGCGTCCTTCAGGCCCTTGCCGGGCGTGAATTTCGGCACGTTGCGAGCCGGAATGTCGACTTCAGCGCCCGTCGACGGGTTACGGCCCTTCGTTGCGGCACGATGAGAAACGGTGAAGCTGCCGAAACCCGCGAGGCGAATGTCGCCCTTGTTCTTGAGTTCAGCCTGGACAACGTCGAAAACCGCGTCAACAGCGGAAGCCGCGTCAGACTTCGTCAGTCCTGCCTTTTCGGCTACTGCGGACACGAGTTCATTCTTGTTCATGTTTCCACCCCTTTCTAAATGGTATGAAACGACTCAAAAGTAAGCTAGGCGCAGAATAGGTTTCATCAGGCCCGCCGAAAACCCAAAAGCCCTGCAAATCAAGGAAAAGCAAGCGTCTACATGACGTTTTCACAAAAAAGGCTGGCGTTTCCGCCAGCCTTTTTCCGTGTTTTGCCCCAATTGGGCATAAATGTGGCAAAGGCCACTCAATGCGCTATGGTTGCGCCTGTCTCATCGAGGCCTTCGACCGATGTGATGACCGGCGTTTCCACCGTGCCGTCCCATTCGATCGGCTCCGGCCGCCGGATCAGTGCGTGCTTGATCACCTCGCCCATGCGGGATACCGGGATGATCTCCATGTTGTTCTTCACGTTATCAGGAATCTCCGCCAGGTCCTTGGCGTTTTCCTCCGGAATCAGCACCTTCTTGATGCCGCCGCGAAGCGCTGCGAGCAGCTTTTCCTTGAGACCGCCGATCGGCAGCACACGGCCGCGAAGGGTGATTTCACCGGTCATGGCCACATGCCTGTCCACCGGAATGCCGGTCATGATCGAGACGATCGCGGTTGCCATGGCGACGCCGGCCGAGGGGCCATCCTTCGGCGTCGCGCCTTCCGGCACGTGCACGTGGATGTCGCTCTTGTCGAAGCGCGGCGGCTCGATGCCGAAATCGACGGCGCGCGAGCGGACATAGGAGGCCGCTGCCGAGATCGATTCCTTCATGACTTCCTTCAGATTGCCGGTGACCGTCATGCGGCCCTTGCCCGGCATCATCACGCCTTCGATGGTCAGCAGCTCGCCACCGACTTCCGTCCAGGCAAGACCGGTCACGACGCCGACCTGATCCTCGCCCTCGGCTTCGCCGTGGCGGAAGCGCGGAACGCCCAGATAGTCGGARATGTTGGCAGCCGTCACATGAACAGACTTCGCCTTGCCCTTGATGATCTCGGTGACCGCCTTGCGGGCGAGTTTCATCAGCTCGCGCTCGAAGTTGCGGACGCCGGCTTCGCGGGTGTACTGCTGGCTGATCGACATTAGGGCGTCGTCGCTGACCGAGAATTCTTCCGGCTGCAACGCATGTTCCTTGATGGCCTTCGGCAACAGGTGCCGCTTGGCGATTTCGCGCTTTTCATCCTCGGTGTAGCCGGCGATACGGATGATCTCCATGCGGTCCATCAGAGGCGCTGGAATGTTCAGCGTATTCGCCGTCGTGATGAACATCACATCCGACAGGTCGTATTCGACTTCCAGATAGTGATCCATGAAGGTCATGTTCTGCGCCGGATCGAGCACTTCCAGCAGGGCCGAGGACGGATCGCCGCGATAGTCCTGGCCGAGCTTGTCGATCTCGTCGAGCAGGAAGAGCGGGTTGGACTTCTTCGCCTTCTTCATCGACTGGATGACCTTGCCGGGCATCGAGCCGATATAGGTGCGGCGGTGACCGCGGATTTCGGCTTCGTCACGAACGCCGCCAAGCGCCATGCGGACATACTCACGGCCGGTCGCCTTGGCGATCGACTGGGCGAGCGAGGTCTTGCCGACGCCCGGAGGGCCGACGAGGCAGAGGATCGGGCCCTTGATCTTGGTGGCGCGGGCCTGCACGGCCAGATATTCGACGATGCGCTCCTTGACCTTATCGAGACCGAAGTGATCGGCTTCGAGGATCTTCTCGGCATTGTTGAGATCGGCCTTGATTTTCGACTTCTTGCCCCAGGGAATGCCGAGCAACCAGTCCAGATAATTGCGCACGACGGTGGCTTCCGCCGACATCGGGCTCATCTGACGCAGCTTCTTCAGCTCCGCATCGGCCTTTTCACGGGCTTCCTTGGACAGCTTGGTCTTGGAGATGCGCTCTTCCAGTTCGCTCATCTCGTCGCGGCCTTCCTCGCCGTCGCCGAGTTCCTTCTGGATCGCCTTCATCTGTTCATTGAGATAGTATTCGCGCTGGGTCTTCTCCATCTGGCGCTTGACGCGCGAGCGGATGCGCTTTTCGACCTGCAGGACCGAGATCTCGCCTTCCATGAAGCCGAGGGCCTTTTCGAGGCGCTGCTTGACGCTGGTGGTCTCCAGCATCTCCTGCTTCTCGGTGATCTTGATCGACAGATGCGAGGCGACCGTATCGGCGAGCTTGGAATAGTCGTCGATCTGGCTGGCGGCGCCGACCACTTCGGGCGAAATCTTCTTGTTGAGCTTCACGTAGCTCTCGAATTCGGAGACGACCGAACGCGACAGGGCTTCCAGCTCGACCGGATCGTCATGCGGCTCCTCGAGCACGTGGCCGAGCGCCTCATAGAAATCCTCGCGGCTGGTATAGGTGTCGATCTCGGCGCGGGCGCGGCCTTCGACCAGAACCTTCACGGTGCCGTCGGGCAGCTTCAACAGCTGCAACACGTTCGCCACGGTGCCGACATTGTGGATCGCGGAAGGATCCGGATCGTCGTCGCTGGCGTTGATCTGTGTCACCAGCATGATCTGCTTGTCGGAACCCATGACCTCTTCGAGCGCACGGATCGACTTTTCCCGTCCGACGAATAGCGGCACGATCATATGCGGGAAAACCACGATGTCGCGCAGGGGCAGAACAGGGTAGGCAGTGCTGCTCGCTACAGACGTTTTCTTCGTCATTTTATGTCCTTTCCATCGTCCCGTTGCCGGGCTCTCTGCACGGCCGCTTGGGACCGGCCGGCACTCTCACTTGTTGCTACAAGTGGAGGTTCTGACTACGCTTTTCAAGCCACGCTAACGCCCGCGTTCCCCCGGATGTGACAGCTTTATTACAACGGAACGCCAACACTATGAAGCGCGTGGCTGGACCGGCGCTTACCACTTCCGACCCGGCTAAAATGCAAACGCCAGCAAGAGACTTACGGATCATTGCATCATTGCCAAGCACGACCCCTTGCGCAACATCGGCAAAGGCAATTTCGGTTCCCACCGGCAAATACTAACAGCGCTTCGCATGGTTTTTCAAATAGAAAGGGGCCTGCCTATGGCAAGCCCCCAAAATAATCACACGAAATCCATAAGCTCACGCCGAAGCGTTGGCCTTTTCTTCCTGGCGATCGGCATAGATGTAAAGCGGACGGGCCGAACCGCGCACCACTTCCTCTGATATGACGACCTCGCGCACGCCTTCCAGCGTCGGCAGTTCGAACATCGTGTCGAGCAGGATCTTCTCCATGATCGAGCGAAGGCCGCGGGCGCCGGTCTTGCGCACGATCGCCTTACGGGCGATTTCGCGCAGAGCATCCTCGTGGAAGTTCAGTTCCACATCCTCCATCTCGAACAGGCGCTGATACTGCTTGATCAGCGCGTTCTTTGGCTCGGACAGGATCTGGATCAGTGCGTCCTCGTCGAGGTCCTCGAGCGTCGCCAAAACCGGCAGACGGCCGATGAACTCAGGGATGAGGCCGAACTTGACCAGGTCTTCCGGCTCCAGTTCGCGCAGGACCTCGCCGACGCGGCGGTCATCCTGCGACTTGACGCTAGCGCCAAAGCCGATCGAGGTCTTCTCGCCACGGGCAGAGATGATCTTGTCGAGGCCGGCAAAAGCGCCGCCGCAGATGAACAGGATGTTCGTCGTGTCGACCTGCAGGAATTCCTGCTGCGGGTGCTTGCGGCCGCCCTGCGGCGGAACGGAAGCGACCGTGCCTTCCATGATCTTCAGCAGCGCCTGCTGCACGCCCTCGCCCGAGACGTCACGGGTGATCGACGGGTTGTCGGACTTGCGCGAAATCTTGTCGACTTCGTCGATGTAGACGATGCCGCGTTGCGCACGCTCGACGTTGTAGTCGGCCGACTGCAGCAGCTTCAGGATGATGTTTTCGACATCCTCGCCGACATAACCGGCCTCGGTCAGCGTCGTCGCATCGGCCATGGTGAAGGGAACGTCGATGATGCGGGCGAGCGTCTGGGCAAGATAGGTCTTGCCGCAGCCGGTCGGGCCGACGAGCATGATGTTCGACTTCGCCAGCTCGACTTCGCCGTTCTTGGAGGCGTGCGCCAGGCGCTTGTAATGGTTGTGAACGGCAACCGACAGGATCTTCTTCGCCTGCCGCTGGCCGATAACGTATTCGTCGAGGACCTTGATGATGTCCTGGGGCGTCGGAACGCCGTCGCGGGACTTGACCATCGAGGACTTGTTTTCCTCACGGATGATGTCCATGCACAATTCGACGCATTCATCGCAGATGAAGACGGTCGGTCCGGCAATCAGTTTCCGGACTTCGTGCTGGCTCTTTCCGCAGAACGAACAATAAAGAGTGTTCTTGGAGTCGCCGCCGTTGCTGCCGCTGACCTTGCTCATATCACTTTCCTTCCAGCACGCCGCATTTCAAGGCGAAATCGCGGTCCACTCTATCAGCTCCTGGCGGCACTCCGTTTCCGGAGCCTTTGCCGAGAAGGGCTTCAGGGGGTACGAACCGGGCCCAACCAATCATGTCCTGGTCCCGGCGGCAACGAACTCCCCTTCGAATGCCGAATGCTATGTCATAAAAATTCAACATAGCATTAATAGTTACTATTAGCGTCTTCGTCGCCGTATGAAAGCCCTTGTTCAATCACAAATGGGATAGAACTGTGGCGAGGAAAACACCATCCCTATTAATTACTAGGCCTGTTCGCCTTCCATTTCGAGGCGCGACGTCAGGACCTTGTCGATCACGCCCCAGCTCTGGGCTTCGTCCGCATCCATGAAATGGTCACGATCGAGCGTCTTTTCAACTTCCTCGTAGGTGCGGCCGGTGTGCTTGACATAGACCTCGTTCAGGCGGCGCTTCATCTTGAGGATGTCGCGGGCATGGCGCTCGATGTCCGAAGCCTGGCCCTGGAAGCCGCCCGAGGGCTGGTGCACCATGATGCGGGAATTCGGCGTCGCAAAGCGCATGTCCTTGTGGCCGGCAGCCAGCAGCAGCGAGCCCATGGATGCGGCCTGGCCGATGCAGAGCGTCGAAACCGCGGGCTTGATGAACTGCATCGTATCGTAGATCGCCATGCCGGCGGTGACGACGCCACCGGGCGAATTGATGTAGAGGGCGATTTCCTTCTTCGGGTTTTCGGCCTCGAGGAAGAGCAGCTGGGCGCAGACGAGCGTCGCCATATGGTCTTCGACGGCACCCGTCAGGAAGATGATGCGTTCCTTCAACAGGCGGGAATAGATGTCGTAGGAGCGTTCACCGCGGTTGGTCTGTTCCACGACCATCGGCACGAGGGCCATTGCGGTATCGACTGGGTTTCTCATGTGCGTCCTTTGTCAACGTCTCGCCGGCCGGCGCCGGGAATCAAAGAAAAATATCTTACCCCTACATAGAGTGTCCCGGCCCTCCTCTTCAAGACACGCATGAGGATAACGTTAAGAAGGCGGGGCAAGGCGGCTAAGCTCCTTCTTTTCATGCATGTCGTTATCTCGGAACCGCTGCACACTTCCGGGCGACATGCATTGGGCCTCTTTCCCCCAAACGCCTGTTAACGGCGAGCCCTTGGTACGGTCTCCCCCCGTTTTTCTCCATGACAGGATGAAGGAAGGCTTACTCTATTCGACAATACTCATACACGTTTACCCAACGGAAAGCCTACCGGCAGATATCGGCCCGAAACAATGCCGCAGCGCAGCGACATTAAGGAAGTGGCGAGCTTCCTCGGAAAGGATGCGAACGGACAGACAAGGGGTTGCTGCCGTGTTCAATATTGCTACAGGTCTCGCCATCTGGTGTTCAGAGGCCATGACGCTCGCTTTGGTGCTGTTCGTCGCCTGGCGCCATAACGTCAGGAACGAGGCCTATCTCTATTGGGGCTTGGGCTTCCTCCTGACCGGCATTGGCTTTGCGATGGTCGCGCTGCGCGGCGAAATCCCCAGCGTGCTTTCCATAGAAGCGGGCAATGCCATCGCCCTGCTCGGCCAGAGCGCCTGGGTGGCGGGTTTTCTGGCGCTCGACCGCAAGCGGATAGAATGGTGGGCGCTGCTGCCGCCGGTGATCTGGCTCGCCGGGGTCTTCCTGCCCTGGGTCAACAGCGATTATTCAAATCGGGTGGTGCTCTATAACCTTGCTTCGGCGACGGGTGCGACGGCACTAGCCATGGCGGTCGCCGCCGGCGACATGCGCCGCGAGCGTACCCGCGTCAAGCTGATGGGCGTGTTCGTCATCCAGGGCTGCCTGTGCTTCGGCTCGGCGCTGATGATGGCGCTGACGCTTCCGAGCGATATCGAGGCGACCAATCTCGGCGGCGCTTCCGCCATGGCCAGCGCCTTCCTGCTCACCATCGCCTTCGCGTTCACCTGCCGGCTGATCATGGAGCGCTCCGAACGCCACCTGCGTGCGCTCACCCTGACCGATTCGCTGACCGGCGTGCTCAACCGCCGCGGCCTGCTCGGTTATTTCGACGCCACCCAGGAAAAGGCCCATGACGACCAGCGCCAGGTCGCGGTCATGCTTTTCGATCTCGACCATTTCAAGCGCGTCAACGACCGTTTCGGCCACCAGTCCGGCGACGCCGTGCTGACCGCATTCGCGCGGATGGCCCGCCAGTATATTCCAAACAACATCTTCGGCCGCATGGGCGGCGAGGAATTCGCCGCCTTCGCCGCGGTCACGGACCAGATGGAAGCCGAGGCGATCGCCGAAGCGATCCGCACCGAATTCTGCCGTCTTCCCGTCAGCACCGGCGAAGCGATCGTTCCGGTCACGGTCAGCATCGGCATCGCGCTTGCCTCCTCGATCGAAGCCAATATCGACAAACTGATCTCGGCCGCCGACCGGGCGCTCTATGCGGCGAAGGCCGCCGGCCGCAACTGCACGGTCACCTTCGGCGAAGCGGAGGCCGCAGCCCCTGCACCGGCCACGCCGACCAGCACCGCCGGCGAACTCGTACCGACGGTCGACGACCAGGTCGAGGCGCTGCGACGCATGGGGACGCTGTCACGGGCGGGGTAGTCCGGGATCCCTCACCCCGCATCTTTCCGCGGCTCGGCAAATCCGCTAAGCCTCGGGACATGATGATCCCATCCTTTCTTTCGATCGACCGCGCYAACCGTCATGTCTCGCTGGACGGCCGCAACCCGGCCTTCTACAGCAACCCGAATGCCGTCTATGRCGCACTTCACGCCCATTGCCCGACCTTCTACTGGCGTGAGCAGAAGCAGTGGTTCTTCACGGGTTACGACCATGTGAACGGCCTGCTGCGCGACCGCCGCTTTGGCCGGCAGATCCTGCATATCGCCAGCCGCGAGGAGCTCAGCCTTGCCGAGCCAATGCCGCATCTTGCCAGTTTCGATCTCTCGGAACGTTATTCCCTGCTCGAACTCGAACCGCCGGAGCACACGCGGCTGCGCACGCTCGTCAACCGCGCCTTCGTTTCCCGCCATGTCGAGAAGATGAAACCGGAGCTTGCCGAACTCGCCAATCGGCTGATCGACGGCTTCGCGGAGAAGCGTGAGGTCGAGCTGCTCTCGGCCTTTGCCGACATCATCCCGGTGACGATGATCGCCCGGATGATCGGCATTCCCGAGGAGATGGGACCGCAACTGCTCGCCTGGTCGCACGCCTATGTCCGCATGTACATGTTTGGCCGCACGCGCGAGCAGGAGGAAGAGGCCGAACGGGCGGCGAAGGAATTTTCCGACTACGTCAAGACGGTCATCACAGAACGCCGCGCCGAACCACGCGACGACCTGCTGACCCACATGATCCATACCGAGCACAAGGGCCAGTATCTGACCGAGGAGGAGCTCGTCTCGACCACGATCGTGCTGCTCAATGCCGGGCATGAGGCGACCGTGCACCAGATCGGCAATTCCGTGCGTACCATTCTCGACAGCGGCTGCGATCCGGCGGAACTCTTCCGGGATGAGGCGACGACAGAGCGCACCGTCGAGGAAACCTTGCGCATCTGTGCGCCGGTCCACATCTTCCAGCGCTGGGCGCTGGAGCCTGCCGAAATCGACGGCGTCTCCTTCAAGCGCGGCGACAAGGTGAGCCTCATCCTCGCCGCCGCCAATCTCGACCCGGCAAAATTCACCGATCCGCTGACCTTCAAGCCCGACCGCAACGAGGCGGCAAACCTCTCCTTCGGCGCCGGCATCCATTTCTGCATCGGCGCGCCGCTGGCGCGGCTGGAGCTCAACGTCGTGCTGCCGATCCTGTTCGAGCGGCTTGCCGGCCTGAGGCTAGCGAAGACGCCGGTGGTCAAGGACGTTTACCATTTCCACGGGCTGGACCGGTTGGATTTGCAGTGGTGATCCTCKCCGTCAGCCGTAACGGCCGGTAATGTAGTCTTCCGTGCGCTTGACCTTCGGCGATTGGAAGATCTCAGCGGTCGGGCCGTATTCCACCAGCTCGCCCAGATACATGAAGGCGGTGTTGTCAGAGATGCGGCTTGCCTGCTGCATGTTGTGGGTGACAATGACGATGGTGAACTCCGCCTTCAGCCGGGTGACCAGTTCTTCCACCTTGGCGGTCGAGATCGGGTCGAGGGCGGAGGTCGGCTCGTCGAGGAGAAGCACCTCGGGGCGAAGCGCCACGGCACGCGCGATGCAAAGGCGCTGTTGCTGACCGCCGGAAAGGCCGAGGCCACTGCCCTTCAGCTTGTCCTTGACCTCTTCCCAAAGTGCTGCCGAGCGCAGCGCCTGCTCGACGCGGACGTCCATCTCGGCTGGAGATGCTACGACGGCATCACGCGGCTGACTCTTCTTCCAGCTTGCTGGATATGTCATGTGCCGACATAGGTCTTCCCATCAGATATCCTTGAAGCTGATCACACCCGGCGTCGCGCAAGATCGCCGCCTGGCGGGTAGTCTCGATACCTTCCGCGGTAACCGGGATCCGCAGCGCGGTCGCCAGCGAGATGGTTGCCCGAAGCACATCGGCGCCATTTGCACCTTCGTCGAGAGCCCAGACGAGCGAGCGGTCGATCTTCATGCGATCAAACCCGAACTGCCGCAATGCGCCAATGCTTGCGTAGCCGCAGCCAAAGTCGTCGAGCGCGAACTTAATGCCGACGCGTTTGAGCTGGTCTATCGAACGCCGGGCCTGATCCGGATTGGTCATCAGAACGCCTTCGGTGATTTCCAATGTCAGGCGGTTTGGATTGAAATCAAGCTCCTGCAGGACCGAGATCACTTCTGCGGCAAATTCCGGATTGCACAGCTGGATTGGCGAGACGTTCACCGACAATGCCAGATCGGGCCAGTTCTTGGCATGCTCGATAGATGTTCTCAGCATATGAACGCCGAGTGCATCGATGAGGCCGCACCTCTCGGCAAGGGGGATGAAAATCTCCGGGCTGATGTTTCCCGTTGGAGTGCGCCAGCGCGCCAGTGCCTCAAGACCGGTCACAGCACCGGTCGAAGCGGAGACAAGAGGTTGGAAAACGGCTTCGATTGCGCCACTGCTGATGGCGCTCTTCAATAGACCTTCCAGTTCGGCGACCCGTTGACGTTCCCGGTCCAATTCGGGGTCGTATTCGACCGCTTGGCCCCGGCCATTTGCCTTGGCCCGATAGAGGGCCATGTCCGCTCTGCGGAGAAGCTCCAGGGGCGCTATGTCTCCATCGCGAGCAGCAGCGCCGATGCTTGCGCCAACCTCGATCGTTCGTCCGTCGATTTTGAAGGGCTCGGCAAACAGAGCCAGAATGGTCTTTTCCATTTCTTCGCGCGTGGCAGATCCAACGTGAACCAGCGCAAATTCGTCACCCCCAAGCCGGGCCGCAGCAACAATTTCGGGATGGCAGGCCATCAGCGCGTTCGAGACCAGTCGGATCAAATCGTCCCCCACCGCATGCCCCCAGGCATCGTTGACGGCCTTGAAGCCATCAAGGTCGACCAGATAAAGCCGATGTGGCGAAGAGGCCGAATTTTCCAGCTCTTCCAGCAGGTTGAGAAGCCCATGTCTATTCAACAGGCCGCTCAGGCTATCGTGGTCGGCTTCGAAAATCGCTGCTTGCGCCAATTGGCGCAGGCGCCGCGCTTCGGACGCGCCAACCAGCAGAACGCCAACCAGGAACAGCGCGAGGATGACGACAGCGGCCGCGACATAGGGGTAGACCTGATCAAACACGGCGCTTCCGGGCGATTTGCTGGGCCAGACGAGGTAGCCGATGACGGCCCCCTTCATGTCGGTGATCGGCGTGTTCAGGAACTCCGGCTTCGGCGTCGTCTCAAGGCGCAAGCCTTCAAGTTCATGTTCGTTCGAGAGCGTGTCGAGAACTTCCGATGTAAATTCCTTGTAGAAACTCAGCGTGCTAAGCTTCGGAAGCTCGGTGGTCGCCTCGAAAGGCTGGATTGCCTGCGATGCGATCAGCGCGATACCGCTTTCGGTCTTGATGAAATTGACCACTGGCGCCCGCCGTGGATCGGCAGCCACATTGATCTGCTGATAAAAGCCTTCTCCGAAAAACACGCTCGGCTGGAAGGGTTTGCCCTTGGCATATGCGGAGACAATCGAAGACCGGTCGGGGCCGATCACGATCGCGCCGTCATAGAGCGCGTAGTCCTCGCTGGTTTTTCCCCAATTGTCATAGGCCCAATCCGCGGCGGTGGGAGATGAGGTCGCGCTATAGGCATCGTCCCATACGGCGTTATCAGTCGTTGTCGCGCCGAGGCGAGCGACAAACGCACCGATTGCCGCGTAAGCGGCGCGACTGGCCCTGGCATCATCGATCTCGTTCGCCGACCGGGTCATCGTGACGACGACATGCGCCATAAGGCCGGTCAGCACGAGGGCGACGACAAGGAAACAGACGGTTGTCGCAATGATGGAAGACGTTTGGGTCCGAACGTGCCTACCTGCAAGATTCGACGACATRCAAATTCCGAAAAGATCGATTGCAAGGTCATGTCAGTGTGACGGCAGGAGACTTCATGTCCGCAATGCGCTGCAGACACGGTTTAGCATTTGACGATGTAGGCACGATTAATGGGAATGGTTAAAAGCGTTCCATCCGGGAAAGAAGCGCAGCCATATGGGCTATCATCGCCGCAAATCGGGACAAACCCGGAATCGTCAACGTCGGGTTGTTGGCCCGCTCAAACCTTGATCACATAGTCCTTGCGAGTCGTTTCAACGACTTCCCACGTTCCCTTGAAGCCGGGTCTGAGGATCATCCGGTCGCCCATCTTCAGATGAACTGGCTCGCCGCCGTCCTCGGTCACGATCGAATAGCCGGCCAGCAGACTGAAATATTCCCATTCCTCGTAGACGATCCGCCATTTGCCCGGTGTCGCCTCCCAGATGCCGGAATAGAGGCCACCTTCGGCCTCCTCCAGGCTCCAGGTGCGGAAATGCGGATCACCGGCGATGATACGACCGGGCTCCGGAGCGCCGAACTCGGGTTCGACGCCGTCGATATCGAAGGTGATGAAATTTGTCATGGTCACCATAGATCCTTCTGATCTCAGATCTTCGAGAGCGCCTGTTCGAGATCGGCGATAATGTCCTTGACGTCCTCGATGCCGACGGAAAGGCGGACCACGTCAGGCCCGGCGCCGGMGGCGATCCTCTGCTCGTCGGTCAACTGCCGGTGCGTCGTCGAGGCCGGATGAATGACGAGCGAGCGGGTGTCGCCGATATTGGCAAGATGGGAGAAGAGTTCCAGCCCCTCGACCAGCGTCTTGCCCGCCTCGTAGCCGCCCTTGACGCCGAAGGTGAAGACGGAGCCGGCGCCCTTCGGCGAATAGCGCTGCTGCAGGGCGTAATTCGGGTCGTCGTCGAGGCCGGCATAATTCACCCAGGCGATCTTGCTGTGCGCCTTCAGCCATTTGGCGACGGCGATCGCATTGTCGCTGTGGCGCTGCATCCGGAGCGGCAGCGTCTCAATGCCGGTCAGGATCAGGAAGGCATTGAAGGGCGAGATCGCCGGCCCGAGGTCGCGCAGGCCAAGCACGCGGGCGGCGATCGCGAAGGCGAAATTGCCGAAAGTCGCATGCAGCACCATGCCGTTATATTCCGGCCGCGGGCTCGACAGCATCGGATAATTTCCGGATTTCGACCAGTCGAAGGTGCCGCCGTCGACGATGAGGCCGCCCATGGAATTGCCGTGGCCGCCGAGAAACTTGGTCAGTGAATGCACGACGATGTCGGCACCGTGCTCGATCGGGCGGATGAGATAGGGTGTCGCCATCGTATTGTCGACGATCAGCGGCAGGCCGTGGCGATGTGCGACGTCGGCAATCGCGGCGATATCAACGAAGGTGCCGCCGGGATTGGCCAGGCTTTCGATGAAGATGCCGCGCGTCTTGTCGTCGATCTGGCTTTCGAAGCTTGCCGGATCGGCGGCATCGGCCCAACGCACCTGCCAGCCAAAATTCTCGAAGGCATGGCCGAACTGGTTGACCGAGCCTCCATAGAGCTGGCGGGCAGCGATGAAATTCTCACCGGGGCGCATGATGTTGTGGAAGACGATCACCTGCGCCGCATGGCCGGAAGCGACGGCAAGGGCTGCCGTGCCGCCCTCGAGCGCTGCGACGCGCTCCTCAAGCACGGCCTGCGTCGGGTTCATGATGCGGGTATAGATGTTGCCGAAGGCCTGCAGACCGAAGAGGGCGGCGGCATGATCGGAATCATTGAAGACGAAAGCCGTCGTCTGGTAGATCGGCGTTACCCGCGCACCGGTCGTCGGGTCGGGCTGCGCACCCGCATGGATCGCCAGCGTATTGAATCCCGGATCATTCTTGGCCATGCCGTCCTCCCGTTATTGTTGAACGGGCGGGATCATAGCCGCTCGCGGACGAAAGTTAACCGCGATCTGTTTCAACCTAAGTGCGTCAGGTGGAAAATCCGTCTCAGCGGACCGCAACTCAGGCAATAAGACGAGGATACTCGATCGCAGGGCAGCGGTTCATCACCACCTGGATGCCGGCGGCCTCCGCCTTTGCCGCAGCCGAATCGTCGCGGACACCAAGCTGGGCCCAGATGATCTTCGGCAGCGGTCCCAGCGCCAGTGCCTCCTCGACCACCCCATCCAGATATTCTGAGGCGCGAAATACGTCGACCATGTCGATCGGCACGGGAATGTCGGCGAGCCGGGCATAAACGGTACGGCCTTGGATCTGCTTGCCCGCCTGCCCCGGATTGACAGGAATGACCTCGTAGCCACGCGACAGCAGATAACCCATGACGCCGTTGCTCGGCCGGGCCGGATTGGGCGAAGCGCCGGTCAGCGCGATGGTTTTTACCGAATGCAGAATTCCGGCGAGGTATTCATCCGTGTAGGCGTCGTGATTCATGTCCGCTTCTCCATTCCCGAAAGCCCTTCGGCACAGCCGATATGTTTTTTTGCGTTTTCGTGAAACCGGCGGCGTGTCTCTTTCGTATATATGAATTGGCTACTCCCTGAGGATGATTCGATGAAAAAAATCGCTCTTGCCCTCATGCTCGTGCTCGCCGCATCGCCGGCGCTGGCGATCTCGCGTTACAATCCGCTCGCCATGAGCTGTGCCAGCGTGCGCGCTGCCATCCACAATCAAGGCGCCGTCATCTTCCGCTACCAGTCTCCGCGTGGCTTGCCGCTCTATGATCGCTATGTCCGCAACAGCAATTATTGCGACGCGACCGATTATGCGGAGTGGACGCATATCCCCTCGAAAGACAATCCCCGCTGCCAGGTACTGAACTGCCAGACCATAGACAACCTTGACGGGATGCTCTTCATTCCGCATCATCAGCTTTGACTTTTTCGCCGTCGTGACAGCCGCCGAAACTGTACGTCTTTCGCGTTTGCGAAAGGTTTGAGCTCAATTACGCGCTGCGATTTCTTGAAGATTGCACAACCAAAGGCTTTAATTTTCCCGTATGTCAAAGCTATAGAATAATATCTATATTTCAGCAGCATAGAATAATCGCCTTCCGATTTCCCGCAGGTATTTTCTCTTTTTGTTCGCGATAATTTCGCCCTTTGTTCCCTCATCCATTAGAAACATCTCATAGTTGAAAGCGTCGCGTGGATTGAACGCATGTCGCGCGCACGTAAAAATTGCTCCAATGCCCCACCATTGTTCACATACTGAAAGGATGCTATTCGACATATGAACGCATAAGCGACCGCAGCCGTACGTTTTCGTGCAAATCCCAGTTGTCTTTTCAGGAATTTGAGACGCCGAAGGCGAGGCGTATTCCGCTTCCTCTCATCCTATCCGGACTTACTCCCTTGCCTCTCGACGTTATCCTGCTCGTTCTCTTCGGCGCACTGCTGCACGCGACATGGAACGCCATCGTCAAGGCGGGGAGCGATAAATCCCTGGATGCGGCGCTGATCTCTGCCGGCGGCGCCGTTTCGGCACTGCCGTTCCTGGCGTTCCTGCCGCTGCCCCACGCCTCGGCATGGCCGTTCATCGGCGCCTCGGCCATCCTGCAATTCGCTTATTTCCAGCTGGTCGCCGCCGCCTATCGGGCCGGCGATATCGGCCTCGTCTATCCGCTGATGCGTGGCTGTGCTCCTCTCCTCATCGCCGCGACAAGCGGTTTCATTCTCAAGGAAAATCTTTCCGGCGGCGCTCTTGCCGGCACGATGACGATCTGCGCCGGCGTCCTGACGCTTGCCCTGGAGGCGCGGCGCGGCAGCCGCCGCGCCGTCGTCCTCTCGCTTGCCAATGCCTGCGTCATCGCCAGCTACACCTATGTCGACGGCATCGGCGCGCGCATCTCCGGCAATGCGGTTTCCTACACTTTGTGGATGTCGCTGCTGCCGCCGGTACTGCTGTTTTCCTGGGCGGTGTCGCAGCGCGGCGCTTTCGCAGTCGTGCGTCACGTTCGCCGCAACTGGTGGCGCGGTCTCATCGGCGGCGCCGGCTCGATCGCTTCCTATGGGCTGGCACTCTGGGCGATGACGAAAGCCCCGGTCGCGACCGTTGCAGCCCTGCGTGAGACCGCGATCCTCTTTGCGCTGGTGATCTCGATCACCGTCTTCAAGGAAAAAGCCAGCATTTGGCGCTACGTCGCCGGCGTCGTCATCGCGATCGGCGGGCTGGTTCTGAAGCTTGCGTGATTACTCGCCTGTCCATTCCGGCTTACGCTTGCCGAGGAAGGCGCCGATCCCTTCCTGCGCATCTTGCGTCAGCATGTTCTCGACCATCACCCTGGCGGTATAATCATATGCCGCCTCCACCGGCAGTTCGAGCTGCCGGTGGAAGGCTTCCTTGCCAATCTTCAGCGTCAGCGGTGACTTGCTGGCGATCACAGCCGCATATTTGGAAACCACCTGCGCCAGATACTG
Source organism: Rhizobium sp. 01N447_2 (assembly GCF_056399245.1). NCBI lineage: Bacteria > Pseudomonadati > Pseudomonadota > Alphaproteobacteria > Hyphomicrobiales > Rhizobiaceae > Rhizobium > Rhizobium sp. 01N447_2. The sequence goes on along the minus strand of NZ_JBFTQY010000013.1, from coordinate 102,866 downwards.
CTTTGGCACGATACGGTTGACGAGGCCGAAATCCTTGGCAGTGGAGGCGTCGATCGTCTCGCCGGTCAGCAGCATCTCCATCGCCTGCTTACGGTGCGCGGCACGGGAAACGGCCACCATCGGCGTCGAACAGAACAGGCCGATGTTGACGCCCGGCGTGCAGAATGTCGAACTATCCGTGCAGATCGCCAGATCGCAGGAGGCAACGAGCTGGCAGCCTGCAGCCGTCGCCAGCCCATCGATCTCGGCAATGACGGGCTTCGGCAGATGCGCGATCTTCAGCATCAGATCGGCGCAGAGCCGAAACGTCTTTTCGAAGAAACCGGCGCCATGATCTTCATCGCCGCGATGGGCCGTCAGCTCTTTCAGATCATGTCCCGCGGAAAAGACGTTGCCGGTCGAGGCGATGACGACGACACGCACATCCGGCTCCGCTCCGGCCGTCTCGAGCTCTTCCATCAGCGCTTCGAGAAGCGCGATCGAAAGCACATTGGCCGGCGGGTTGTCGAGCACGAGCCGCAGCACGCCGTCGCGCAGAGAGCGGGTCAGCAATCCGCCCCCCTCCGCTCTGGCTGCGTCCGGGAAGGTTACGATTTCGGCCATGATGCTGCTCCCTGCGCTCGATTCCAGGCAGACGTTTTGCCATAAGGCGCCGGAAATTTCGAGCAGGATCGGCACTCCCCGCAGAGGCCGGTGCCGTCAGGACCAAAACCACGACTTCGATGTTTCTGCCCTCGCCTGCGCACGGGTCAGACCGACATCGCAAAGCTCGTCGTCGGTGAGTTCCGACAATGTGCGGCGGCTGCGGCGCTTTTCGAGGTGATGTTCGATCGTCAGCAGCAGCCCCAGGCTCCAGCGCGCCATGCCGTGAAGTCTCGACCGAACGATATCGCGAGGTGTGTCAAGGATGCCGCTTAATTCCAGGGCCATGTCTTTCTTCCTTTCTTCAACGAATGAAAGATGCGCTGGAAGATGCCGCGAAAGAAGCTTATGGATATTATCCTATGCATAAGGATTTCTTTTGTATGCCTCTCCACCTCGATCAGCTTGCCGCCTTCGTCAACGTCGCCGAGCTCGGAAGCTTTACGGCTGCGGCCGACAAGGAAGGCCTGACGCAACCGGCCGTCAGCCTGCAGGTCAAGGGGCTCGAGCAGCGGCTCGGCGTCCGGCTGATCGAACGCGTCGGGCGGCGGGCGCAGCCGACCGCGGCAGGCCTCGACCTGCTCGTGCATGCAAGGCGGCTGCTCCAGGAATCGGCCGCTGCGGAAGAAGCGATGATGCCGTACAGAGATGGCGCTAGCGGCCGCGTGCGCATCGGCAGTGGCGGCACGGCATCGATCCATCTGCTTCCACGCGCCATCGCCGTTGCCAGAAAATCCATGCCCGGCCTCGAAATCACCGTCCGCATCGGCGATGCCGACGACATTCTGCGCGATCTGGAGGCCAATAGCGTCGATATCGCCGTCGTCGCCCTGCCCGCCTCGGGACGCAACTTCGAGATCGAGCCGTTTTACGAGGAGGAATTGCTGGCCGTCGCTCCGGCAGGCAGCCTTATGCCCGACGGCGGACCGGACGCCGCCTTCATGCGCGACAGGACACTGCTGCTTTATGAGGGAGGCAATACCAGGCGGGCAATCGACGCGTGGCTGGCCGCCCCGGATACCAGGATCCGACCTGCGATGGAGTTCGGCAGCATCGAGGCGATCAAGGAGCTGGTGGCCGTGGGGCTCGGCTGGTCGATCCTGCCGGGGCTGGCGCTGAAGCGCGACCGCGCCGGCCTCGTCACGACATCATCGCTGAACCCGCGGCTCACGCGCCGCCTCGGCATGGTTCTGCGCCGGGACAAACATCTGACGCGCGGCCTTCGCGAAATGATGAAATGCCTACGCGCGTTCAAAGGTTAAGAGCCGTTTTCGACCGTGGGACGCGATTTCAAACCAGCAGAGACGACGTGAAAAACGTCAGGCGCAGCAGTCCGCGACCGCGGAAATATGAGGTATCAAAATACCACATATTTAAGTATTTGTTTTTACTTCATAATTTTTCCAAACCTTCGGGAAGTTGATATTGACCCGATGTCCCATTCCCTTTATACACCGCACCAGAACGCAGCCTATCCGGGCTGCTTTCTTTTTGGCATGCCTTTAGCCTGCCAATCCAAGCAACAAGAAACGCCCTTCAAGCCCTCGGGCCAAGGGTCCCAAAAGAGAGTATTCACTATGGCAACCTTCTCCCAGAAGCCTGCAGAGGTGGAGAAGAAGTGGGTGATCATCGACGCCGAAGGGCTGGTCGTTGGCCGTCTCGCTTCCATCATCGCTATGCGCCTGCGCGGCAAGCACAAGGCAACCTTCACGCCTCACGTTGACGACGGCGACAACGTCATTGTCATCAATGCCGACAAGGTCGTTTTCACCGGCAAGAAGTATTCCGACAAGGTCTACTACTGGCACACCGGTTATGCCGGCGGCATCAAGGAACGCAGCGCACGCCAGATCATCGAAGGCCGCTTCCCGGAGCGCGTCCTCGAAAAGGCCGTCGAACGTATGGTTCCGCGTGGCCCGCTCGGCCGTCGCCAGATGAAGAACCTGCGCGTTTACGCCGGCTCCAACCATCCCCATGAAGCCCAGCAGCCGGTCGCCCTCGACGTTGCCGCGCTCAACAAAAAGAACGTAAGGAGCGCCTGATATGGCTGACCTCTCCTCCCTGAAGGATCTCGGCACAGCTTCCGAAGCTGCTGCTCCGGCCCACGTCCGCAAGGTCGACTCGCTCGGCCGCTCCTACGCGACCGGCAAGCGCAAGAACGCCGTCGCCCGCGTCTGGGTCAAGCCGGGCTCCGGCAAGATCATCGTCAACGGCAAGGAATTCGCGGAATATTTCGCCCGTCCGGTGCTGCAGATGATTCTGCGTCAGCCGATCGTCGCGGCTGCCCGCGACGGCCAGTTCGACATCGTCGCAACCGTTGCCGGCGGCGGCCTGTCCGGCCAGGCCGGTGCGGTTCGCCACGGTCTGTCCAAGGCGCTCACCTACTTCGAACCGGGCCTTCGCGCGGTGCTGAAGAAGGGTGGCTTCCTGACCCGCGACAGCCGCGTCGTCGAACGCAAGAAGTACGGCAAGGCAAAGGCCCGCCGCTCGTTCCAGTTCTCCAAGCGTTAATCGCTTCGGACAGACGGGATTTACGAAGGCCGGGGCAACCCGGCCTTTTTGTTTTGCGCTGTTTAAACCAATCGGAAGCGTGCCGGCATGCCATTGTCGCATTCCGGCTCTGCTGGTAGAAACTTGGCAAGCGCTTCGGGAATGAGCGAAGCCACATTTACGGGTCGAATCATGGGAACAACCAAGTCCGCAGACAAATAGGCCGCAACAACTCTGCCCTGTTGTTGCGGCGTCTGTCCGGCCAATCCCGATACTGATGAAGAGACAGATCGCCGCCGAATGAAATCATTTGAGCGGGTTCTTTCCCATGTCTTGTCCCAAAATCCAGCCCTGGACCTATTCCCTGCCGGCAGCCTTGCTGCTGATGGCACCGTTCGACATCCTGGCTTCGCTGGCCATGGATATCTATCTGCCGATCGTGCCGGTCATGCCGGGCGCGCTCGGCACTTCGCCGGCCGTCATCCAACTGACCCTCAGCCTCTACATGCTCGTGCTCGGTGTCGGCCAGATGGTCTTCGGCCCAATTTCCGATATTGTCGGACGACGGCCTGTCCTGCTTGGAGGTGCTGCACTCTTTGCCGCTTCATCCTTCCTGCTTGCCGGCTCCTCGTCGGCGCCGATCTTCGTGGTGTTGCGATTGCTGCAGGCAGTCGGCGCGTCGGCGACCCTCGTCGCAACTTTCGCAACAGTGCGTGACGTCTACGCCGGGCGTCCCGAAAGCAGCACGATCTATAGCCTTCTCGGCTCCATCCTCTCTTTCGTGCCCGCACTCGGCCCGATCATCGGAGCCTTGATCGCGGATCGCTTCGGCTGGCGCGCCATCTTCCTCGTCATCGGCCTCCTTTCGGTTGCCGCCCTTTTCAACGCCGGCATGCGGTGGCACGAAACCCGCCCTGCCGTCACCGCGAAGATCGCTCTCCGCCCGATCCTTACAAGCCTTCCCTTCTGGGTTTATACGGGCGGCTTCAGCACGGCGATGGGCGCCTTCTTCGTCTTCTTCTCGACGGCACCTGGCATCTTGATCGACAAAGCCGGTTTCTCCGGCATCGGCTTCAGCGTCGTCTTTGCCACGGTGGCGCTGGCGATGATCGTGACGGCGCGTTTCGCCAAACGCTTCGTCATGCGCTGGGGCATTGCAGGCAGCCTTGCCAGAGGCATGGCAGTGCTGCTTTTCGGCGCCGTGCTGCTTGTCTTCGGAGAGTTGTTTCTGCAGCCTTCCCTCGTCAGCTTCGTCGTGCCGATGTGGATCATCGCAATCGGCATCGTCGTTGCGACGGCGGTCACTGCCAACGGCGCGCTCGACGCCTTTGGCGACACGGCCGGGACGGCGGTCGCGCTCTATTCCTGCGTCGCGAGCATCATCGTCGGCTTTGCCGGAACCTTCTTCGTGATTCTGCTCGGCAGTGACAGCGCCTGGCCGCTCGCGGGCTATGTCTCAGCGACGGCGCTGACGACGCTGGCTGGATTGTGGTGCCTGCGGGGGCCGGCCAGATAGGCAGCGGACAAATGACGGTCGCTCGATGATAACGAGCGGCCGTCGTCCGAACGATTGCTTGAAATCTGTTCCCACCTCGCCTACCCCTTTCTGCGCGCGGGAGATCGGCCAATTTCTTCGCGAGAGACCCGCCGCCCGACGCTCTGGCGTCGAACGGCGATCCTGCAATGCAGTGTCCGTATCGGACGCGACTATGGTTTTGCGACCGGAAAAAGGAGCATGACTTGGCGAACAGATCGATTGACCACGCCTTCACGGCAACCAGCCTCACCTCCGCCGCCAGCGATCCGACCTTTGCCGGTGCCCTGTCCTTCATGCGCCGCCGCTTCACCAAGGAGCTCACCGGCGTCGACGTCGCCGTCTGGGGCATTCCCTTCGATGCCGCGACCTCGAACAGGCCGGGCACACGTTTCGGGCCACAGGCGATCCGGCGCGCCTCGGCGATCTTCGACAATGATGCGCAATATCCCTTCAACCGCGACCTCTTCGCGGAAATGGCGGTGATCGACTACGGCGATTGCCTGCTCGATTATGGCAATCATCAGGACACTCCAGCCGCTATCGAACGCCAGGCGAATGTCATTCTCGACAGCGGCGCCTTCCTGCTGACGCTCGGCGGCGATCATTACGTCACCTGGCCGCTGCTGAAAGCCCATGTGGCAAAACATGGGCCGCTGGCGCTCGTGCAGTTCGACGCCCATCAGGACACCTGGTTCGACGAGGAACGTCGCATCGACCATGGCTCTTTCGTGGCGCGGGCCGCCCGCGAAGGCATTATCGATCCCGACCGCTCGATCCAGATCGGCATCCGCACCCATGCGCCGGAGGATTGCGGCGTCAATATTCTCTACGGTCACCAAGTCGAGGAGATGAGCGCCAGCGATATCGCCTCGGCGATCATCTCCCATACGCGCGGGGCGCCGGCCTATCTCACCTTCGATATCGATTGCCTCGATCCTGCCTTTGCGCCGGGCACCGGCACGCCGGTTTCAGGCGGACCGTCGAGCGCCAAGATCCTCTCGGTGCTGCAGCGTCTGCACCAGCTCGATATCCGCGGTGCCGACATCGTCGAGGTATCGCCGCCCTACGATCATGCCGATATCACCGCCATTGCGGGGGCAACGGTCGCAATGTATATGCTGGGGCTTCATGCGGAGCGACGCGCCATCGCCGTGTCGCAAGGCTGACCTATTATCCTCAAACTGAATCCGGAAACCTTCAGAACCCATTGAAAGCGCAGGTTTAACATGGCACCGAAAATCTTCATCGACGGCGAACACGGCACGACGGGTCTGCAGATCCGCACGCGCATGGCCGGCCGCCACGATGTCGAGCTTCTGTCCATACCCGAAGCCGAGCGGCGCAATGCCGCCATGCGCGAGGACATGCTGAACAGCGCCGATATCGCCATTCTCTGCCTGCCCGACGATGCATCGAAGGAAGCGGTGCAGATGGTTTCGGCCAACAACAATGTGCGCGTCATCGACACCTCGACCGCCTTCCGCGTCAATCCCGGCTGGGCCTATGGCTTTGCCGAAATGGACGGTGCGCAGGCCGACAGGATCCGGGCCGCCCGTTTCGTCGCCAATCCCGGCTGCTATCCCACGGGAGCGATCGGCCTCATCCGGCCGCTGCGCGCCGCCGGCATTCTGCCGGACGGCTATCCGATCACGGTCAACGCGGTCTCCGGCTATACCGGCGGCGGCAAGCAGATGATCGCGCAGATGGAAAACCCGGATCACCCGGATGCGATCACCGCGCCGCATTTCCTCTACGGCCTGCCGCTCACCCATAAACACGTGCCCGAGATGACCGTGCACGGCTTGCTCGATCGCGCACCGATCTTCTCGCCGTCGGTCGGCAAGTTCGCGCAGGGCATGATCGTGCAGGTGCCGCTGCATCTCGACGTTCTCGCCGAGGGCACGACGATGGAAAGCATTCATGCCGCACTCGTCGCCCATTATGCCGGCCAGGATATTGTCAGTGTCGTGCCGCTGGCCGAAAGCAAGGCCCTGTCCCGCGTCAACGCCGTCGAGCTCGAAGGCAAGGACACGATGAAGCTCTTCGTCTTCGGCACATCAGGTGCATCGCAGGTGAACCTCGTGGCGCTGCTCGACAATCTCGGCAAGGGTGCCTCGGGCGCTGCTGTGCAGAACATGGACCTGATGCTCGCGTCGTGAGGCGCGACCGGCAGCCGCGTGGATGCCGCTTGAGCTTGTGTCGATGTCTTCATCATGATCTTTCTAGCGGCCGTTTGCCTCGGCGGCCGTTGCATGGCTTTCGGCTCGATCATCGATGATGATTGGGCTATGAGAGCGAGACCCTCCTCGCTGCCAATCCCGAATCACGGAGCCTGACGTCATGACGCTCGATGCGCTTATCGCTGGCGTAAGCGCATGGTTTGCCGCCGCCCTGCCCGATCATGGCATCTATGCGCTGATGACGTTTGCCTTCATCGCCGGGCTTGCCCGCGGCTTTTCGGGCTTTGGCGCCGCATTGATCTTCATTCCGCTCGGCGGCGCGATCGTTGGGCCGAAGCTGATCTCGCCGATCCTGCTCGTCATCGACGGCATTGCGGCGCTTGGGATGATCCCTTCCGCCTGGCGCGGCGCCAACCGACCCGAGGTCTTCGTCATGGCGGCGGGGGCCGCCCTCGGCGTGCCGGCCGGCACGGCGATGCTGGCGCTGCTCGACCCGATGCTCTTGCGCTGGAGTATCACGATCATCGCCATCTGCCTTCTTGCGCTACTGGTATCGGGATGGCGCTATCACGGGGAGGCGTCCGCACCGCTCACCAGCGGCATCGGCCTGATCGCCGGGCTTTTCAGCGGCGCCGCGCAGCTCGGCGGACCGCCGGTCGTCGCCTACTGGCTTGGCGGCAAAAGCGACTTCACCCGCGTCAGGGCGAATGTCGTTCTCTATTTCTCGATCTCGTCTGTTTTCAGCGCCATCAGCTATTATGTCGGCGGACTGTTCGTGCCTGCCGTCTTCGCGCTCACCGCCGTCATCCTGCCGAGTTATGCGGTCGGGCTTTACGGCGGCTCGAAACTGTTCGGGCTTGCCGAGGAGCGGACCTTCCGCATCGCCTGCTACATCCTGATCGCCGCCGCCGCGATCATCGGCATGCCGCTGCTCGACAGCGTGCTGCGGTAGATCCGCCCCGAGAGGGCCGCTCGCTTCAGTCGCGTTCGGCGATCATCGTCCCGTGCGGATATTCGCCGTAAAAGCCGCGCCAGTTGGCGACGGCGAAGCCGAAAACCACAAGCGCACCGGCCTGGTGCAGCAGGCCCCAGTGAAGCGGCACCTGCATCAGCAGCGTGGCTATGCCGATCGCTGCCTGCAGCGTCACCAGCGCGAAGAGCAGAACGGCTCGGCGTGCATGGGTGGTCCAAGGTGCTGCGCGAAGGGCGATCGCCATGTTGATCAGCGTCAGTGCGAACAGCGTATAGGCGCCGATGCGATGGATGAACTGCACCGTCTTCGGGTTCTCAAAGGCATTGATCCAGAAGGGCTGCTGGATCAGCAGATCGGAGGGAATGACGGCGCCATCCATCCGCGGCCAGGTATTGTAGGAAAAACCGGCGTCGAGGCCTGCCACCAGCGCGCCAAGATAGATCTGGAACAGCGCAAAAATGGCGATCGCGGCGGCAAAACCGCGCGAGCTTCGTGCCGGCGCCGGATCGTCGGAATGTCTGGAGAGACCGCGCATGATCCACATGCAACCGGCAAAGATCAGGCAGGCCATGACAAGATGCGTTGCGAGCCTGTACTGGCTGACGTCGGTGCGGACGGACAGGCCCGAGGACACCATCCACCAACCGATAAAACCCTGCAGGCCGCCGAGCGCCAGGATGCCGACGAGCGGCCAGCGCAGACGTTTTTCGATCCGCCCCGTCAGCCAGAAATAGATGAGCGGCAGCGCGAAGATCACGCCGATGCCGCGGGCGATCAGCCGGTGCGCCCATTCCCACCAGAAGATGCCTTTGAACTCATCGACGGTCATGGAGTCGTTCAGCTGCTGAAATTCGGGAATGCGCTGGTAGAGGCGGAATTCCTCCTCCCATTCAGCAGCCGACAGCGGCGGGATGACGCCGTGGATCGGCTTCCATTCCGTGATCGACAGGCCGGAATTGGTCAGCCGCGTGGCGCCGCCGACGAGCACGAGACAGAAGAGCGCCAAAAGCACGAAACCGAGCCAGAGGCGTAAGGCGCGGCGGTCGCGGTTCTGCTTGCGCACTTCGCTCAGGATCGCCTGTTCCGTGGTCGGGTTTGCGACGGCCATGATGTCTCCTTCTATCCGGCAGTTGATTTGCCCCACCGGCTCATGCAAAACAAGCCCCGAACCTTTGCGGCATGCCGTCGCGCCGGTTCGACCCGTCCATGCCGAGAGATAACCGATGCCCGTCCGCCTCCGCAAATTCATCGGCACGATCCTCATCATCGTGCTCGTGCTCGTCTATGCGCTGGTGGCGAATACGATCGCGGTGGCAACGCTCGGCAACGCGCCCTGGTGGGGACATCTGCTCTACTTCCTGCTCACCGGCCTGCTATGGGTCTTGCCGGCGATGGTGATCATCAAATGGATGGCCGCCCCCCCGCAGCGCTAAAGCGCGTCGCGACCTTTCAGATTCGCTTGTCGCGCTTTAGGTCTTTGTTTTTACGCATGTCGTTGTCGCAAAACCGCTGCACACTTTTGCGCGACATGCTTTAGGGCCATTAACGGCCGAATAACCGTGATCTGAGGAAAACCTCGCCCATCGGATGCGGTTAAACCAAATATACGTCTGGCATACCTACCTTCCCGTTCAGTATTCTTGACCGGAGAAGACCGTGCAGACGCAAAAGCTCGATGTCCATGAACAGCCGTCCGACAACGCGCTGGCCGATACGGCCATTTCGCGCCTGCGCCAGCTGAGCATGAAACTCGCCATGGCTGAAATCGACATCGAAGTCTTCGACACGATGCAGCCGCTTGAGCATGAGTGGCGGGCGCTGGAGCGCGACAATCTCCAATCACTCCATCAGAGCTACGACTGGTGCGCCGCCTGGGTGAGCGCTTTCCAACGGCCGCTTGCGATCCTCAAAGGCATCCACGCCGGCCAGACGGCTTTCATTCTGCCGGTCGAAATCGTCAAGTCTCGGGGGCTCGCGATCGCGAAGTTCATCGCGGCCGATCACAGCAACATCAATACAGGCCTTTTCTCCGAGGGTTTTGCAGAAAGCGGCGGGACCATCGATACCGGCAAGTTCGCCGGCCAGCTTCAGCAGGCGCTCAAGGCCCGGGCCGATCTGCTACTGCTGCAGAACATTCCGCTGGAATGGCGCGGACGAGAGAGCCCGCTTAAGGGGCTGCCGATGGTGCAGAATCAGAATCACGCCTATCAGCTGCCGTTCCTTCCCGCTTTCGAGGACACACTGAAGCAGCTCAATGCCAAGAACCGGCGCAAGAAATTTCGTGTTCAGTCGAAGCGCCTCGAGGCGGCCGGCGGCTTCGAATATGTCGTTCCCGAGACATCGGAAGAACAACACGGTCTGCTCGATATCTTCTTCCGCCTGAAGAGCGCCCGCTTCGCCAGCCTCGGCCTACCCGACGTCTTCGCCGACAGGGAAACGCAGGCTTTCCTGCACGGCCTGCTCGGCAAGCTGGATGACAGCAAGCAGTATTTCGGGCTGCAGATGCATGTGCTCCGGCTCAAGGGCGCGCATGAGGGTAAGATCGCCGCGATATCAGGCATCTCGCGCAAGGGCGACCACATCATCTGCCAGTTCGGCGCGATCGACGAAGAGCTCGTGGCGGATACGAGCCCCGGCGAATTCCTCTATTGGCAGACCATTTCGGGATTGCATGGCAAGGGAGTCGCGCTTTTTGATTTTGGCCTCGGCGACCAGACCTACAAGCGCTCCTGGGCGCCGATCGAGACCGCACACTACGACGTGGTGCTGCCGGTTTCGCCGTTCGGTGTGATCGCCGGCGCCGCACACCGGATCGTCACCCGCGGCAAGGCGCATATCAAGGCGCGCCCGAAGCTCTATAAATTCGCCCAAGGCATCCGGGCACGGATCGGCTAACCGTTCAAGCAGCCCGGCCGAGTGTCTGCTCGACCCCTTCGCCGCCCGACATCAGCACGACGCGCTCATAGCCTGCAGCCTGGAATTCCGTCATCAGCGCAACGAAGATGGTCTCCTCGACCTCAGGCAGCGAGAGGATGATCTCGACGTCCCGGCTGCGCGTCAGCCGCGAGACGCCGGCGACGTCGGCCGAACCGCATTCGACCACCACGAGGTCGTAGGCGGCGGCGAGTGCATCGAACAGCAACGACAGCCTGTCGACACCGCGCATGGCGCGGCGGACGTCGCTCTGGCCCTGGGGGATCAGGTGGGCGTCGGAAAGGCGATCGCCGTGGATCGTGTCGCCGAAGGCGGCCTCGCCGCAAAGCAGATCGGTGACACCGAGAGCGGCCTGGTCCTCGGCCATCAGTTCTGTGGGGTAGCCGGAACCGGTCATGTCGATAAGGATGACGCGACGGCCGGCGTCGGCGAGCATGCGGGTCAGCGAAACCGTCGCCGCCGAGCCATTGTCACCAGTCGGAGATATTGCGATAGCAAGTGGTGCGCGGCTGCCGGTGAGATAGTCTGCAACTGAGGCGATGGAGAATTCATTCTCGTCCTCTGGCTCGTCCTCCGGCTCGTCCTTTGGCGCCTCCTCGGCGGCCCTCACGTCCTCGATCACATCCTCTTCGTCCGCGACAACGGCAAGCATGCTTGGCTGGACGGGCTTTCTGGCGGCAGCGGCGGTCGGAGCGGCCTTAGGCACATGCTTCTCCTCGACGACCGCTTCTGCCTCGATTGCCTCCAGGGCCGCATCTGTCGGGCGGAGCGCCCGGCCGCTGAAGAGTTCGGACAGCATGATGACGATGGCGCTGATGATCAGCGTCGCGACGGCAGCGACGACGACGATCGGCACTACCTTCGGGAAATAGGGATCGACCGGCTCGACGGCCCTGGAAACGATACGGGCGTCCGCTGGGCTCGAATTGCTGTCGGCGCGGGAGGCGGCCTCGCGGTAGCGCACCAGATAGGTTTCGAGCAACTGGCGCTGGGCGTTCGCCTCGCGCTCCAGCGCATTCAGACCGACCTCGTCCTCGCCGGCGCGGGCGCTGTTGGCTTGCGCAGTGTCGGACTGGCGTTCCAGTTCGTTCGCCCTCAGATCCGCAACCTTGGATTCATTCTCGATGCTCGCCAGGATCTTCTGCGTCTCCTGACGGATCTGGGTGCGGATATCGGAGAGCTGAGCGCGCAGGCTTTTCAGCCGCGGATGGTTGTTGAGAAGGCTGGTCTGCAGATCGGAGATCTGCGACTGCAGGCCGGATTCCGTCCCCTTCAGCCGCTGGATCGCCTGTGAGGACATGATGTCCGGCAGCGTATCGAAGGCCTCGCCCGAGGACAGTGCGTTTCGCACCGCCTGCGCCCGCGCCTCGGCATTGGCCTTGTCGCCCCGCACGCGGGTCAGCTCGGCGGAGATATCGTTCAATTGCTGGGCCGGAAAAGTGGTCGTGCCGTTCGTCTGCAACAGCCCGTGCGACGTGCGATATTCGGCGACCTTCTTTTCGGCTTCGCTGACCTTCTGGCGCAGGCCCTCGATCTCCGGCTCCAGCCAGCGGGTCGCCTCGGAGTTGGAATCGAGCTTGGCGCCGCTCTGGGTGGAAAGATAGACATTCGCCATGGCGTTCGGGATGGCGGCGGCGAGCTTCGGGTCCTTGGAGGTGAAATTAATGCCGATCACGCGTGAACCCGGCACCTGATAGACCTGCAGGCGTTCGACGAAGGCGTCGATGACGCGCTCTTCCGGCGGGTTCTCCAGCGGGTTCTTCTTCAGATGCAGCTTCACCAGGATACTGCTCATCGCCGAGCCGCTGGCGGCATCGTCGAATTCCGGCAGGTTATAAAGCTTCAGGTCGTTGATGACCTTCTTGAGGAGATCGGCCGATTGCAGAAGCTGCACCTGGCTGGCGATGTTCAGTTCGTCCATCAGCGGACCGGCGCTGGCGTCGTTGATCTGCTGGGTGCTGGCAAAGGCCGGCGCACGGGGTTCGATGAGGATGCGTGTTTCGCTGCGATATTGCGGCGACATGATTTTGGCGCCGGCAAAGGCGACGCCCGCCCCCACGAGCGTGATTGTCAAAATCCGCAGACGGCGCGCCCAGACCGCACGGACCAACTGGCCAAGGTCTATGTCCACATCCTGATCACGAGCTACGCCGGACATGCTCTTACTCCACAACAAAGGTGCCGTAAGCGTAAACGACCATGGTAACTCAACGGTTAATGACAAGCTTGCCAAGAAATGAGCGATGATCGATCAAGGAAACCGGGAAATTGCAGGCGCCCTTTACCGGGCATTAACCCTAACGGATCGATAACGACTTCACCGAGTTCATTTTTGTGAGCACAAACGGATGTCTTTCGTCCAGCCCAAGATCCTTTTGGCCCTGAGCCTTGCAGCCATGACGGCAGCACTGGGCGGCTGCACGACGTACAAGCCGGCGCCGAAGGCCTTCAACGAAGCCACCATCCAACCCTACGCGCTGGACAGTGGCGATCGACTGCGCATCACCGTCTTCGACCAGCAGAGCCTGACCAACACCTATACGGTGGATCAGGCCGGCTATGTCGCCTTCCCGCTCATCGGCCAGGTCCCTGCCCGCGGTCGAACCCTGCAGCAACTCTCGGGGCAGATCGCCCAGAAACTGCAGCAAGGCTATCTTCGCGATCCCGATGTCACCATCGATGTCGATCGCTACCGTTCGGTCTTCATCATGGGTGAAGTCGGCCAGCCCGGCCAGTACGCGTATGTTCCCGGCATGACGGTGCAGAATGCCATCGCCGTTGCCGGCGGCTTCAGCAGCCGCGCTAACCAGCGTATGGTCGATGTCACCCGCAAGATCAATGGACAGGTGCTGACCGGCCGCATCAACATATCGGGGCCGATCATCGCAGGTGACACGATCTACGTTCGCGAACGGCTTTTCTGAGCGATGGCAAATCAGCAGCCGCTCCGCATCCTCCATTGCTTCAGGTCGCCGGTCGGTGGAATTTTCCGCCATGTTCGCGATCTCGTCGAGGAGCACAGCAAGGCGGGTCATGAAATCGGCATCCTCTGCGACAGCTCGACCGGCGGCGAGTACGAGGACAGCCTGTTCGACGATATCCGTCCCTATCTCTCGCTCGGCCTGACACGCGTCCCGATCCGGCGCTCGATCAGCCCGTCCGACATTGCGACGATGTGGGATACATATAAGAAAATCAAAAGTTTGCGGCCGGATGTGCTGCACGGACACGGCGCCAAGGGCGGCGTGCTCGCGCGACTTGCCGGCTCAGCGTTGCGGGTGAACAGGTATCGCGTAGCCCGCCTCTATACCGCGCATGGCGGAAGCCTGCATTATTCGCGCTCCACGTTCAGTGGACAGTTCGTCCTCAGGATGGAGCGCCTGCAGGAATATTTCACCGATGCGCTGGTCTTCATCTGCGAATACGAGCGTGACATCTATGCGCGCAAGGTCGGCCGACCGCGGACGAAGACAAGACTAATCTACAACGGCATCGGCGAGCGCGATTTCGAGCCGATCCCGACCCGCTCGGATGCCGTGCATTTCATCTATGTGGGAATGCTTCGGGACCTCAAGGGTCCCGATCTGTTTGTCGATGCCTTTGCCAAGACCGAACGGCTGCTCGGCAGGCCGCTGTCAGCGCTGATGATCGGCGACGGACCGGACCGCGACCGCTACCGCGAGATGATGGTCGAACGCGGCCTTGGCAAACGCATCGGCATGCTGCCGGCAATGCGGGTCCACGAAGCCTTCTCCATGGCGCAGAACCTCGTCGTTCCCTCGCGCGCCGAAGCCATGCCCTACATCGTGCTCGAGGGGCTCGGCGCCGGCAAGACGATCATCGCAAGCCGTGTCGGCGGCATTCCCGAGGTGCTCGGCGCGGACAGCGCGGCGCTGGTGGAGCCTGGCAATTCCGATGATCTCGCCCGCGTCATGGCGGAAACGCTGAGCACGCCCGACTGGCACGCCAGGACGATGCCGAAGCCCGAAGCGGTGAAGGCGGTGTTTTCTTCCGCCGTCATGGCACGCGATGTCCTGAAATTGTACCACGAGTTGGTCAATCCCGCTGCCGACCAAGCAATGCCCGCCGCCTCGTAAATATTTCTTAGGGGCTTTCTGCTATTTCGCTTGGGTAACAACGAGCGATGAAACCCCATGAACAAGCTGGAAAAAGGCGATCAATTCGACGTGGACGCACTGCGCAAGCAGGTTTCCGACATCGAGGTGCGCGGCGAAGCGGGTCAGGAGAAGCCTTCTGATCCGACTGAGATCAACCCCTACGCCCGGCAGATCGCCGAACAGTTCCGTGACGGAACCCGTTCGCCAACGATCATCATCGGGCAATTGCGGCTGCTCGAATTCCTGGCGCTCTTTGCGATAGCTCTGATCACCTATTGTTTCAGCCCCGGCGACGGCGGCGATTCCCCGTTGATGCGGGCGGGCATGGCGGCGATTGCCTCGGCCTTGACCGTCATCAGTCTGCAGCTTGCCGATACCTACACAATTCCGGCACTTCGCTCCAAGCTGCGGCTGATACCGCGCATCCTCGTTGCGTGGACGATCGCGTTTGTCCTCACCACCGGCCTGTTCGTACTTCTTCGCGGCACGACATCGCCGATGGTCGATGCCTATATCGTCTGGTTCGCTGCGGGCGCTCTCTTCCTCGCTGCCGAGCGCTTCCTCGTCGCCTACGGCATCCGCAACTGGGCGCGCAACGGCATCATGGAACGCCGCGCCGTCATCGTCGGTGGCGGCGAGCCGGCCAAGGACCTGATCCGCGTCCTCGAACAGCAGGCCGACAACGACATCCGCATCTGCGGCATCTTCGACGACCGCGGCGAGAAGCGCTCGCCGATCATGGTCGCCGGTTATCCGAAACTCGGCACTGTCGCCGAACTCGTCGAATTCGTACGGCTGACGCGCATCGACATGCTGATCATCGCCCTGCCGCTGTCGGCCGAGGCCCGTATCTRCGACCTTTTGAAAAAGCTCTGGGTTCTGCCGGTCGATATCCGCCTTGCCGCGCATGCCAACCGGCTGCGCTTCCGACCGCGCGCCTATTCGCATGTCGGCTCGGTGCCGATGCTCGACATTTTCAAGAAGCCGATCCGCGACTGGGATTCCGTCGCCAAGCGCGGCTTCGACATCTTCTTCACGATCGTCGCACTGGCGTTGCTCTGGCCGATCATGGTCGCGACCGCGATCGCCATCAAGGCGACCTCCGAAGGCCCGGTCTTCTTCATGCAGAAGCGCCACGGCTTCAACAACGAAATCATCAACGTCTACAAGTTTCGGTCGATGTACACCAACATGGCCGACCCTACAGGCAAGGCCGCAGTCACCAAGGGCGATCCGCGCGTCACCCGCGTCGGCCGCTTCATCCGCAAGACCTCGATCGATGAACTACCGCAGCTTTTCAACGTGCTGAGAGGCGATCTCTCGCTCGTCGGCCCGCGTCCGCATGCCGTTCTCGCCCAGGCGCGCGACCGCGCCTTCGGCGATGTCGTCGAGGGGTATTTCGCCCGCCACCGGGTCAAGCCCGGCGTCACCGGATGGGCACAGATCAACGGCTGGCGCGGCGAAGTGGACAATGACGAGAAGATCAAGTTCCGCACCGCCTACGACCTCTATTACATCGAGAACTGGTCGCTCTGGTTCGATCTCAAGATCCTGTTCCTGACGCCGATCCGGCTGCTCAACACGGAAAACGCCTATTGAGCGCGATCGAGGCGACATATCCCCGTGTCGCCCAACCGCAGCGGATGACGCTGCGCCTGATCGGCTCGGCTTTTGTCGCTTTCGGTGTGTTCCTCTCCGGTTTCGTGATCGACGAGCCGGCGCCCTATGAACTCTGGATGGCCGGGCTGATCGGCCTCTGGTTCATCCTGGGCCTCCGGATTTCGCGCGGCGTGGCGCCGCTGCTCGCCCTTTTGCTCACCTTCAATATCGGCGGCATGCTGTCGCTGACGCAGATGAAGGACCTGGCAACGGCGCCGATGTATATCGCGGTGTCGACCTTCCTGGCGCTGACGGCAGTGTTCTACGCGGCAATCATCGAGGACAGCCACAAGCGGCTGCCGCTGATCTTCAACGCTTGGACCTTCGCCGCTGTCGCCACCTCCGCGCTCGGCATACTCGGCTATTTCCATGCCTTTCCAGGCGCGGAAATCTTCACGCTCTACGACCGCGCCAAGGGCGCCTTTCAGGACCCCAACGTCTTCGGTCCCTTCCTGGTGCCGCCATCGCTTTATCTCGTCCACGGTATCCTGGTCGGCGACCTGAAGAAATCGCCGCTGAAGGCTGCCGCCCTGCTCGTGCTTGCGCTCGGCATTTTCCTCTCCTTTTCCCGCGCCGCCTGGGGGCTCTTCGCGCTTGGCCTGGTGCTGCTGATCTTCATCATGCTGCTGAAGGAGCGCAGTGGCGCTTTTCGGCTGCGAGTCCTGGTCCTGTCGCTGGCGGCGATCATCATGTTGGTCGCCTCGCTGCTGGTGGCGCTGCAGATCCCAAAGGTCGCCGAACTGTTTTCGGCGCGCGCCCAGTTGGTGCAGCAATATGACGGCGAACATCTCGGCCGTTTCGAGCGCCACCGGATCGGCTTCACCATGATGATGGAGCGCCCGCTCGGCATCGGCCCGCTGGTGTTCGGCACGATGTTTCCCGAGGACGAGCACAATATCTGGCTGAAATCGCTTACTTCCTATGGCTGGCTCGGCTTCATTAGCTATGTCGGCATGCTTCTCTGGACGCTGGCTCTCGGCTTCCGAAACCTGCTGCTCGACCGGCCGTGGCAACCCTTCCTGATGATCGCCTGGATCTCGGTTCTCGGCCATGCGACGATCGGCAACGTCATCGACATCGACCACTGGCGCCATGTCTATCTGCTGCTTGGCACGGTCTGGGGCTGCGCGGCGCTGGAAGTGCGCCACAAGCGCGAGCGAAGACGTGGAGCGGTGTGAGACTTTGCCGCCGACCGCATCGGCTGTCTATTTCGTCGCTCCTGCCGTCAGGCCGGCAATGAACCGTCGCTGGAAAACCAGATAAGTCACGATGAGCGGGAAAATCACGATCACCGCGCCGGCGGTCAGAACCGGTGTATTGACGGTATAACGCCCTTGGAAAAACAGCATGCCGAGGGGCAGCGTCCGATAGGCGTCGTCATTGACCAGAATGAACGGAATGAGAAACTCGTTCCAGGTCCATATGAACAAGAACAGCGCCAGTGTCGACATTGCCGGCACCATGAGCGGGATAACGATCTTGCGCAGGATATAGAAGCGTCCGGCTCCATCGAGAACCGCCGCTTCGAGAACTTCTTCCGGCAGTTGCTGCATCGCGCTGGCGAGGAAGATCGTTGAGAATGGAATCGACATGGCGATCTGCGGCACAATCAGAGCCGCATAGGTATTGATCAGTCCGAGATACCGCATTTCATAATAAAGCGGGATGATGAAGGCTTCCGCCGGCACCATCATGCCGAGGGTCAGGATAGCGAACAGCGTACGCCGCAGCGGAAATGACAGGTATGCGAAGGCAAAACCGGTCAGCAGGCCCAAAAAGACGCTTGCAGCAACAACGGGTATGACAACGATGATGGAATTCCAGAAGTAAATGTTGAAATGTCCGGCATTCCAGGCATCGACGTAATTTTCGAAATGTGGGTATGCCGGCAACGCGAATGCACCCTGCAGAACATCAGCCTTGCTCTTTATCGAGGTTAGAAGCAGGAGCAGGAAGGGGATAATCGTGACGAATGCAAGAAGCCAGAGGACAATGCGGAGGAATAGCGGACCGGCGGAAATGTTAAATGAACGGCTCATCAAGCCAATCCTTTATGCTGCGATCCTACAAATCGGTGAATTGCAAAGTTGATTACGAATGTGAGTATCGCGCCTACAATGGCGATGGCCGCCGCGGCGCCGAACCGATTGAGCTCGAAGCCGAGCTGATACATGTAGATATTCGGCACGAGCGTAGCGTTGGCGGGTCCGCCCCGGGTCATTGTAAAAATCAGGTCGAAGCTTTTGATCGACGCTATGACCGTCAAAAGCAAAACCACCCTTATTTCAGGCAACAGAAGCGGCAGCGTTATCCAGAAAAAGGTTTTTCGCGCCGAAGCACCATCGACCWTGGCAGCGTCGAAAAGAGACGGGTCGATGCGCTGGATTCCTGTGAGGAAGATGACCATACAAAAACCAAAGAAATACCAGGTGGCAACGATCCCGACGGCGGGAAGGACAAAATTGAAATCTCCCAGCCACGGGAGTGCGAAGGCGCCTAACCCTACTGCTCTGAGAAACTGATTGAACGGGCCGAATGCAGGATTGTAGAGCCACGCCCAGATGATGCCCAACACGGCAGTCGGCATGATATAAGGCAGGAACAAGAACGTACGCAGGGCGAGTTGTTCGCGTTGCTTCAGATTCCAGACGCAAGCAGCAAGAGCGATACCGAGCACGAGCGGCAGGACACAGTAGAAGATCATAAGCTCGGCATTGTTACGCAAGGCAATATAAAAACGACTGTCAGAAAAGAGATCGGCGTAATTGCCCAAACCAACCCATTTGGGCATGGTCAAGCCGTCCCAGCTGGTCAGGCTCAAACCCAAAGCCGCGAGGATCGGTCCAAAGACAAAAGCCGCGTAGAACAGCAATCCAGGCAATAAATAGATAAAATTGGTATGTTGCGAGCCATCAAGTGCGGAGCGTTTCATCCAGTACTCCATAAAGCCAAAGCGGTGGTCATCGCGCAGCAAGCCGATCGCAATGTTCATTTGTTTGGATCGACGAGACGCAGGTCACGACCGCGGGGGACGGCCGTGACCTGCGCCCGCAATCTTTATTTCTTGTCCTTCAGGTAGGCCTGATAATCCTTGTCCATAGTATCGACAAAGGCTTCGGGCGTGATATTGCCGGACAGAAGAAGCGGCGTGTTGTCGTCTATAGTCTTCAGCATCGTTGGGCTCGACCAATCGGGGTAATGGCCGAGAGCGTCGTTTGCGTTGAGTGTCTTCCACATTTCGATGCCGGAGCTGAGGAGCGGCGTGAGCTTTGGCTTTGCGTCAGCCGCGAGCGAAGTTGCCGGGAGATAGCCAGCATTGGCCCAGGTTTCAGCAGCCTTTTCGGAGACCATATAGTCGATATATGCGCCGGCTACGTCCTGTGTCGGCTTAGTTTTGGCAAGGCTCGTTATCGCCCAGGCAAGATCCACGCCCCCGACACTCATGGGCTTGGAAACACCTTTCGGGGCGGGAATGGCCATAAAGCCGATATCCGGATTGTGCTGCATGTCACCGAAATACCAGGTCCCGGAGATAAGGAACGCGCCCTGCCCGGAAATGAAAAGCTGGACGGCGTCGTCACCCGAGATGCCTTCGAAACCGGGGAAAAAATAACCGCCCTGTGCCCACTGCTGCACGAGTTTGGCGGATTCGATGTTCCCCTTGGTGTTCCAGGAGCCGCCCCGGCCGTAAATCAGGTCGTCAAGCTCGGCGCGATTGCTCGCGTCAATATTTGCTTGGTCGATGGCGCCGATCATGTGCAGGGCCAGATGCTGCTTTGCCGAGCCCATCATGAAGGGCGGAATGCCCTTTTCCTTCAGCTTGTCGAGATCGGCCAGAAGCTCCTCGAAGGTTTGCGGCAGCGCTACTCCCGCATCGCCGAGGATCTTTTTATTGTAGTAGAGGCCAACGATCTCGCCGAGGCCCGATATGCCGTAGGTCTTACCGACCCCAAATTTTCCATCCTCCCAGCGATCTCGAGCAAGCACGGAATCCGACTGGAGCTTATCCCAGCCATATTGTTTGATGTAGTCGTCGACCGGCAGGAGCAATCCCTCCTTGACCATCGCCCCCATGTCACCGGCACCCTGGTTGACTTTCGTGATGACCGGGCCATCACCTGCCGAAACCGCAAGCTTCAACGTCAACTTCATGTCATCAAAGGTGCGGGCGGTGCGTTTGATCGTGACGCCGGGATGGGCAGCTTCGAACTCCTTGTTAAGCTGCTCTATGACCGCACTCTGGCCTTCATAGGTTTGGTCATCCCACACAGCCAGGTCGTCAGCGCGCGCAGCTGCCGAAAGGCCAAAACTCAAAAGCGCCGCACCAGCAAGCGCGACAGCTGCTTTCAATCGGTATGCCGGCAGTATGCTGATCGATTTCACGGTTCTGTTCATCTGCTCCACCTCATCTGGTTTATTCTCCACTCTCCGCCCACGCCTTGTGCTAAGCACCGGCCGAACGTTTTCTTCCCCCAGAGCTTTGCCTGGCTGGCGAATCTGAGGTAATCGTCAATGCATCTGCTCCTCTCGCGACCTAAAATGACCAAGCGCCACGCAGGAGGTGGCAAAGTGATGGACACCAGCTGCTTCATCCGCCCCGCGATTGAAGCGGATATCGACGCTCTTTTCGACATCTGCCTGAAAACCGCGAATGGCGGTCAGGATGCCAGCGCGCTTTATAGCGACCCGCGTCTGCCTGGCTACATCTGGTCGGTACCCTACCTCAAGTTCGCCAAAGACTTTGCCTTTGTTCTCGTTCAGGACGGCCGGCCGGTCGGCTACGTTGTAGGGGCGCCGGACACCGGCGGATTCGACAAAGACTTGCAAACAAACTGGTGGCCGTTCGTCCGCCAGCAGGTTGCGGGACTGGCACCCACCCGTCTGCGCGACGCCGACGTGATGGAACGAATTCAAAATCCGCGCAGCGGAACGGCGTGGCTTCAAGACGAGTATCCGGCGCATCTTCACATCAACATCCTTCCCGGACTTCAGGCAAGCGGTTGGGGGCGCAGGATGATCGACACGGAGCTTCAAGCGCTTCGGAATCACGGGGTCGGAGCCGTGCATCTCGGGGTCGACCCAAACAACGAACGCGCCAAGGGTTTCTACCGTCACCTTGGCTTTTCCGAATTCGAGCGGGATGGCTCCGTCGCCTTTGCCATGCGGATTGATCAGGGATTGGGTTGAAGCATTTCCTGGTTTCTCCGAGGCACGGAAAGGCCCTATCTCATAAGTATGAGAACCCTTGATTGGCGAAAATCTCACACGCCCAAAGCTGCCTGCCCCGCACAAGGCGAGATCAGCGGACCCGGCTGGATGAACGTCCGCCTGAAGGCCTGGTGCCATTGTCGGCAGTAAAACAGGTTGCTCGGCGGAAAGCTGTCCATCAATCGAGGGCTTCATCATGAGCAGATCCCCGGCAGCCAGGTTCAAGGAGTCGGCGGAACGCGAGAAAGGAAATAGCCGGGTAAGCCTAGGCCAGTTCCTCTTCGAGCGATCTTGACGGGTGCACGGCTAACCAGACGATACGTATGGCGCATACTCTACTCGACCCTCTTTATTTCATCGCGCATTTTCATCGCACGTTAATCCAAAGCCTACAGCTGGCCTCCCATTTGTCAAGGACATAGACAAATTGCCTGCTTCGATGTATTGAATTCCGATTAGTCGCGATAGTTGTGAACTCAATATCGCCCCATTAAGTATGTGCTCCGAACTAATTGGACTGAGCTAGCCGGATGGCAATGACATCTTCTGTCGCACAGACTCCGATCGCACGAAAAATTTCAACCAATGCCGTCATCCGAACCGTGTTCGCGAACGGGTCGATCTCTCGCGCCGATATTGCCAAGCTAACCGGCCTATCAAAGCAGACGATTTCCGATGTCGTGCGCGACCTTGAGGATGACGGCTGGCTGAAGCCAGTCGGGCAGACTGACGGTCGCCCGGGCCGGAATGCGATCACCTATGAAATCAATGCCAGGGCGGGACTGGCCATCTCTATCGATCTCGGGAGCACCAAGATTGCCGCGGCTATTTGCGATCTGTTGGGGAATGTGGTTGCTGAAACCAAAGTATCCACCGACCCGCGCGGCGGAATGCATCTCGTCAATCAGTTCAGCGATCTTATCGTGGAGCTCGCGTCTGCGGCCGGGACGACTGCCGACAAACTGCGTCTCGTCGTTCTAGGCAGTCCTGGTGTGCTCGATCCGGCCACCGGACATATCAACGTAGCGCCAAGCATCCCCGGCATCGACACAATCAATCTGCGGCAAGTCTTCAGCGACAGAATGGGTATACCCGTGATCGTTGAAAATGATGTCAACCTGGCCGCGCAAGGGGAGAGATGGCGGGGACATGGTGTCGAAACCAGCAATTTTGCTTTCGTTGCTCTCGGAACGGGTGTCGGCATGGGCATCATCGCCAACGGAGCTCTGTTGCGCGGCGCGCGTGGGGCGGCCGGCGAAATCGCCTATCTTCCGATCGGCGGAGATGCTTTTGATCCTGGCGGATTTACGCTTGGAACCTTTGAGAGTGCGGTCGGCAGCGTCGCGATGTTGCGCCGCTACGTCGGTTTCGGCGGGCGTAACGCATCCACCGTGGCCGATCTCTTCGCCGCGTTTAATGCAGGAGAAACAAGCGCGGCGGCTGCAATAGAAGAGACGGCAAGGCTGGTCGCAGTCGCCATTGCGGCAATCGGAGCAGCCCTCGATCCTGAACTGGTGATCACCGGTGGCAGCATCGGCGCAAGACCGGAACTCGTAAACGCCATCCGCGGTTTCCTGCCGCGTTGTACACCTTATCCGCCGCGCATCGAGATCAGTCGCTTTGGGAACCGGGCCGCCCTGATGGGAGGAATGGGGATCGCGGTCGAGCGCATGCATGACGATCTATTCGGTGTAAAATTGAGGGAAGTTTGAAGAGCGCGTGCCTTAGGCACCGAAACCGCCCAGCGTGAGAGCGTGGCCACTTGAGAAGCGCTGGAAATGCGCTAGATTTTCCATCATGATAACAGCAACGCAGATACGCGGCGCGCGCGCCATGATCGGAATGAGCATCGAAGAGCTCGCCGCCGCCAGCGGCCTGCCGGTCGAGACCGTGAGAGCGCTGGAAAACGGCGAATTCGCCGGCGAGCCGCACGCGCTGTTCGATGTGCGCAGCACGCTCGAGGCCAACGGCATCATTTTCCTGTCAAGCGGCAATCAGGATGAAGGCGGCCCCGGCATCCGGTTGCGCGCCCGCACCTCCAGCGATGACGGCATCCGGCCCGAAAACCTCAACGCCGCCAACGACGACTGACGGAACCAATCGGCCGCCCGGGCGTTTCACCGTCCCACAACATATCGGGCCTATAACATATCGGGGACAGTCTCTTGAACCGCAGCAATGGTCTCTACGTCATCATCGGCGTACTTGTCGTCGCCGTCATCGGCCTCGGCGCCTATATCTTCCACGAGGAAAGCAAGCCGCAGGGAATCGAGATGAGCATCGGCAAGAACGGTGTCTCGATCGAGCAGAACTAGAGATAGGTTTTTGCAAGATCCGCGAGTTTGCCGCCATCCTTCACGCCCTGCCTGTAGAGCTGAATGATGACCGCACCGATCCGCTCGGCCTCCGGCGTCGTTTTGACGAGGCCGCGTTCGTCGCAGACCTTGTCGAGCACCTGCGAAAGCAGATCGAGATCTTCCGAAAATAGCGGTAAATCATGCGGATGAATTGATGATCGTAACATCACGCCGCATATCCTCCGAGGGCAAACGCATCCACGCTTGCATCGCCGGCCGCCCTCCGCAACCGGCATAAAGCCATTATGCGCGAGGGCCTGAACTTTAGCAACTGCGCAAATTTCAGCGGGACAAAATTATGGAACAAAATTTTTTCCCGCGCGTTTTGACCGCGTTTTGTGGCAGGAATCAGTGAGTGCAGACGTGAGTGAAAAACGCTTTCCCTCCCCCGTCCGGGTCCTTTCTCCAAACAGCAGCCTGATCGTTTCGACTGTCTGGGAGGCCGTCGAATATCTGAAAAAGTGGCCGAGCAAGCGTGGGCGCGATTATCGCATTGCGCGCCAGCACTGCCTGGATGCGCTCGACGGACTGCGCAGCCCGCGCGCAGCACAGGCTTCCTTCGTCACGGCAGCGAAAACGGCAGGATTGCTGGTTTAAGACCGATTAGCCGCTACGGCCGCCGGCGGCGATGAGCTGGGGATGGATGGAACCTTCCATGATCACCTTGGCGGTAACCTCGATCACCCGCTCCTCGGCGAGTTCGGCGAGCGCGAGGGCGACATCGCCCTCCGACCAGCCGGCTTTGACGGCCTCGTCCGACAGAGCCTGGAACGCGTTGGCGAGGCTCTGCCTGCAAGTTAGATTGTGCTTCATATCCGCCATGCGCTCGCACTAGGCTATCTGTGACAGGGATGATGTTAATCTACACAAGTTCGCGAGAATGCGAAGAGGATTCAGATTTTTTTTCAATTCAAAATTGGTTTATTCACTTCTAATCTTGGTATAACCTTAACAAAAATCAGCAAATACCGTCCATCCCAACTGATGGAGTACCAAAAAGAACTAAAGGATTTATTTGCGATGCACCTTCAAAGGGTATTTCATCGCTTTATTTAGTTTAAATGGTCGAAACGAGCGGAGCCGGATGCAACGGGCCTTTGAACCACGAGAATGCGGCAAACCTGATCGCGGGCCGTTTTCAGCATCTTCAGGGCACCCTGTCAATCAGCTTCGGGATCCGGCGGGCGAGCGTCGGGCGTGCTGGAGAATGTCTCGCGCTGTCGGTGCTGGCAATCGGCAGTGACGCTTAGTCGCCACGAACGCCTTCGGCGTTAATCACCGTAATACCACAACGACACCACACTCCCGTCAAAGTCCGCCGTACCATTGGCGGCTCACTTCTTCAGGTTTTCAGGAGGTAAAATGTCTATCGAACTGGACGCTACTACCTATATACACGCCAAACCGGCGACCGCCCATTCCTATATTCTGCCGGCCGTTGTCGATGTTCTCGAGAACAGTTTCCAGGAGGCAAGAGAAACAGCGGTCTTCGACCTCGGTTGCGGCACCGGCGGTGCTGCCGCCGTGCTCGCGGAAAAAGGCTATGACGTCGTCGGCGTCGATCCCTCGAAGGACGGCATCGCGAAGGCGAGAACGGCCCACCCCGATCTTCCGCTGGAAATCGGCTCCGGATACGAAGATCTTTCCAGCCGGTATGGGACCTTCGACGCGGTGATCAGTCTTGAAGTGGTGGAACATGTCTATGATCCCAAGGCTTTCTCGGCCACCATGTATGATCTGGTGAAGCCTGGCGGCATCGCGGTTATGTCGACGCCTTTCCACGGCTACTGGAAAAATCTGGCTCTGGCCGTGAGCGGAAAGATGGACGACCATTTTATGCCTCTGAAGGACCATGGCCATATCAAATTCTGGTCTCCCGAAACGCTCAGCACATTGCTCGTCGAAACAGGCTTCGAAGGCGTCGACTTCGAATATGTCGGGAGGATTCCGCTGCTGGCGAAATCGATGATCGCGATCGCTCAGAAACCGCACTGAAAGCGGTCGAAGGCCCTCCGTCCTTTGCAAGGACGGCGCTATAGCTTCGCCTGCAACATGAACAAATGACATTTTCGTTCGGGACGTTCGGCTGCCGTTTCAGCATTTCTGCCGATGCCTCGTTCCGTTTTCCGCCGCTAATTTAGATTAGTGAAGGCGAGAGGGCCTTGAGCAATTCGGCGGTCAGCGCAACTGACGGTCGTCGTGCTCACCTTGCGACAGCCGGATGTCCTGCAGGAATCGGACGAGCGACCCCGCCAGGAAGCAGAGTGCCGCAACAAATAGTACGGCGGCGCCTGGTTCGCGACGGTATCCCAAAAAGGCTACGACGAAGCCGAATAGGAGTAGGAGCGTCACGCCTATCCCTGACAGGACAGCCAGGTGCAATGCACTGTTCAATAGGCGCTCACGCCGCCTCAACTCCCCGATTCCCCTCTTCAGCGGGGCTCGGGCGACGTCACTCTCGTGGATCTCACGCAGGTTTCTGATCCGCTCGGTGACGCCGGAAATCCGATTGACCAAAACCGCCACCATCGCCGCGACGCCATTGAGCATGAACGCCGGCGCGACCGCGTGATTGATCATTGTTGAAAGCTGATCGGCTTCCACTGACATACGGGCACCTTCGATCCTTTCGGCACGAATGGACGACCGCGGCGCCGGCGAGGCGCTACGGAATGACATTGACTGCACGCGCGGCCACGAGCACGAGCGTCAGCAATGAAATGGCACTTTCGAGCATCATCAGCCCCTTCGCACGTCGGGCGAGTGGCAGCACGTCGGTGGGACTGAACGCGGTCGCCGTATTGAATGCGAGGGAAAGATAATCGATGTAGAGCGGCCGCCAGTCTGGCGACGCTAGTTCGGGAGCCGACGCCTGGGGAAACAGCCAATCGGGTTTTCCCGCCATGCCACGCGCGATGCGCGAGGGGCCGCCCGCGTCGATCTGCCAATAGAGCAGCGAAAAGGTGAGCACGTTGGTGATCCAGATGGTAAATGACGACGTCAACAGCGACACTGATCGCGTCTCGGGCGGATGCACGGTGATGATTCCGACCATATCTCCGAGTTCCGCCGCCGTATTGCCTGCGTAGACACTGGCAAGCAGCATGATGGCGACATGCTCGATGCGCAGCCACATGGCCTTGTCGGTCGACACCGTCACCATGATCATTGGAACGATAGCTGCTACTAGGACCGCGTATGACACCCATCGCGGCATGGCATAGACGTGGTGCGGCAGCACCTCCAAAAGGGCGAACACCGCCATGATCGCCATCACCGGAGGCCAGCGTGCTTCGTCACGACCTGCTTGGATGACATCGCTCATCGTTCGGCCCTCTGCAGCCCTTTGGACGTACTGACGTAGCGGACGCCGCGTGGCGTCCGCTGCAAATGTCGTTATTCGCCTGCGCGTCAGTCGTGACCAGTCTTCATTTCCCGGACCTGCTGCATCACTTGCTCCAGATTGTAGCTTGCAGGGCTCTGAAGCGGCGGGAAGTCGATATAGGTCTCGAGATGCTTCAGCCACAACTGCTGACCGATGGGCAGGATGTTCCAGTCATAGACATAGGCGGTGGACGGCGAAGCGATGGCACCGCCCATACCGAAGAGTGTCTTGATCTGCTGCCCGACCGAGGTCTCGAACGGGTCGCGTTTGATGTTGACGACCTGCGTCCAGGCGTACGGCATCACCCCGGCAATAAAGCCAGCCGGATCGTCGGAGACCATGGCGAAGTACATCTTCCAGTTCTTGTAGCGGACAGCCGACGGCTCCTTGCCAGAATAGTACAAGAAACTGTCGCGCGCGGATGGAGACTTGCCTTCCAGGTAGTCACGCTGGTCGATCCCGTCGAGCGTGGTCTTGACAATCCCCGGATACTTACCCGCCTCGATCTCTTTCTTCAGGCCGTCGCCCTTCGGACCGCCTGCGATGTTCACAAACGTCGGCAGCCAGTCGAGCGCCGAGAACATGTCGTTCTTGACCGTACCGGGCTCGATGTGCCCCGGCCAGCGAACCACAAGCGGCGCCCGCATGCCGCCTTCCCAGGTGCTGAGCTTTCCGCCCTTGAACGGGGTGGTGCCGCCATCTGGGAAGGTGATCGTCTCGGCGCCGTTATCGGTCGTGAAGACGACGATGGTGTTGTCGAGTTCTCCCATCTCCTCGAGCCTTTTCAAAACGTAGCCGATGTTGTCGTCCATCTGCTTCATGCCGGCTTCGTTGACGCCCCAGTCCTTGCCGCCGGGCTCGCCGACCATGTTCAGATATTTGTCGGGCAACACCGTCGTGATGTGCATGCGGGCCGGGTTGTACCAGACGAAGAACGGCTTTTTGGTTTTCTCGGGGTCATTCCTGTCGAGGAAATCGATGACCTTGCCTGAGATCTCTTCGTCAATCGTCTTGGAGCGTTCAAGCGTCAGCAGGCCCTCATCCTTGCAGCTTTGGTTCCCCGGGGATCCGTCGGACGATTTGCACGCAAGCATCGGACGCGGCGGCGTCAGGCAGGTCGTGGTCTTCGGGTCGACGGACGCCGGGTCTTCCGTTAAACCGGGGATCGGCGTGTTTCTGCAGGGTGGCGCGATCCCCTGCTCGGTGGAGGTCTTGTTGATGTCGGGGAAGCTCACCCCCTGCATGGCGTCGAGGTGATAGAGGTAGCCCCAAAATTCCTGGAACCCGTGTGCCGTCGGCAGGGATTCGGTGGTATCTCCGAGATGGTTCTTGCCGAACTCACCTGTCGAGTAACCGAGATCATACAGGAACTTGGCGAGGTGAGGCGTGCCGGCCCGCAGGTAGGACGGGCTTCCGGGAATCTCCGGCAGAACCATGCCGACGCGCACCGGCTGCATGCCGGTGATGAACGCGGTCCGCCCTGCCGTGCAGCTCTGCTCGGCATAGTAGGTCATGAACTTCGCCCCTTCCCGGCCGATACGGTCGATATTGGGCCATGGACGACCAAGGTTGGTTGAAAGACGAGTCGAAGCAAAAGAGGGTTTGTCGGCGACGTCCAATTTGCCGACTGGCAAATCGGACCGATCATTTCGGTAGAGACGCAGCTCTCGACCCGCGCGCGCGGTCACCCTCGACTTGCCGAAGAGGGCATGTCCACTCTTCCATCCATTTTCTACATTGTATTAGCGCAAGCAGATATTGCCCTTTGGGGAATCCCCGTGAGGGATTGCGAATTGCCACCGATCGGAGCCGTCGCGAACACCCTCCCTAAAGGACAATAGGCACGATCAGAAACCGCATGTCATAAAGATACACAGGGACATTCAGGTGGGCATGGCCATGAGCGTAGCAGATGCATACGATCCCGCATTCGACGGGCTGGCCTGGGTGCCTGCACGGATGTTCACCATGGGATCGAACAGGCACTATCCGGAGGAAGCGCCTGCGCATCCGGTCAAGGTCGACGGCTTCTGGATCGACGCGACGCCGGTAACAAACCGCCAGTTTGCCGCCTTCGTCAAAGCCACCGGACATGTCACCGTCGCGGAAATGACGCCACAAGCTGCCGACTACCCAGGGGCACTTCCCGGAATGCTGCGGGCCGGCTCGCTCGTGTTCACCCAACCAAAGGCGGTCATCGGCTCCTACATAACACAATGGTGGTCGTTCAAGTTCGGCGCAGACTGGCGACACCCCTACGGTGGTCGCAGTGACATTCGTGGGAAGCTCGACCATCCCGTCGTTCATGTGGCCTACCGCGACGCCCTGGCTTACGCCCATTGGGCTGGCAAGGATCTACCAACTGAAGCTGAGTGGGAGCTGGCAGCGCATGGCGGGATCGACGATGCCGAATTCGCCTGGGGCGACGAATTCAACCCAGATGGCAAGCTTATGGCCAATACGTGGCAGGGAACGTTTCCCACAATGAGCACGAAGCGGCCCGGCGCCGACAGGACTTCACCGGTTGGGTCTTTCCCCGCGAACGGGTACGGTCTTYACGACATGATCGGCAACGTCTGGGARTGGACGTCAGACTACTGGTCAACCCGCCATCCTCAACCCGCGACCAAATCGTGTTGCATTCGTCAAAACCCTCGTGGTGGTGACCGAGAAGCAAGCCTCGATCCCCGCGAACCGAATGTTCGAATCCCAAGACGGGTGCTGAAAGGCGGGTCACATCTCTGCGCGCCGAACTACTGCCGTCGCTACCGTCCCGCCGCCCGTCATGCGGAACCGGAGGACACCTCCACCAGTCACGGTGGCTTCAGATGCGTCAAGCGAACCGAAATTTGCCCCCCCACGGACCGCTCCAGTTCGATGACCGTCGAGGTGCCTGCTGCCTCGCTGGCGGCCCGGAAGGCCTGGCGAGGCGTCCTTGGAAAGCATCCAGCAGAATGGCGCCTTAGAAATCGTCGCCCGCCAACTTGATAAGGCCAACTGGCGTGGCCTCGCTTAGGCTTAAAAACAGTGGTGGCGTCCGACGAGCGATCAACCGGACAAAGAGGGTCGGGCCGCCCAGCACCCCTGGGCCGCGGCTTGTCGGCCGAATGGCACTGCCTGCACTGCAAACGGCGCGCACAACGGCCGCACGATGGCAAGAAATCTCTGGCATTGCCCAGACTACGGAGCGGCACCGATCGAAATCTTCGCGAAGACGCTGCGGAAGCGCTATCGCAAGCAGTTGGACATCGGCGCCGCGAAGCTCGAAGCCGCGCTGGTCGAGCGTCTTCTCCGCCTCGCAAGAATTGGAAGACGTTAGGAGGCTCTACAATCTCATCCTTGGACGGCGGGAAGAGAGGGTCGCGATAGCGCTCAAGCGACTGAACAGTTGCATGACGCGCGACGACGCCGTGGACGCGATCCTTGACGCGACGATAGGCCTTGAAGTGCTCCTCGGTGACCAGGAGAATCAAGCGCTCTCTTACAAGCTCCGCTTACGTGCGGGAGCGCTAGCAAGGCTCAGTGGAACGCGAAAACCAGCAGACGTCGTTGCGAGCGTTAAGAAAATCTATGAAGTTCGGTCAGCGATAGTCCACGGGCTGAAAACCAAGAAACCGAAAAAACGCCTCCTTGAGCCCGAGGCGGACCATTTGCTGCTGAGCGTGCGGCGGCGGCGGACATGTTGCGATTCGCCATCGACCGCTTGCTTGAGCATCCAGTGTACTTGGATCCGCTAAAGATTGACGCGGACCTGCTAATCGAGCCGGCAGTGCCCGAGGGGCAAGGAGGATGAAAAGCCGCCGCGCTGCGATAAGGCCGAGCCGCGCGGCGCGGTCGGCATTCCTCTGCGGCAAAGCGGGACATCAGCGCCGCGTTGCCATCCGCCAGAGTTCGGCGAGATCGTCAAGGCTCATGCGCAGGCAATCCGCCGCAGTCAGCCGTTCCCGTTTTCGCGCGAAAATCTCAGTCAGTGCAAACCCCTCGCCGCAGACGGCGGAAACGAGGCCGTACATTCGGGCGCCGAGGAGAGCCCGACATCGGGCCAGTTCCTTGCCCGCATTCACTTGCCGTTCCGTGATGGGATCGCGCGCCTTGCCGCCGTCGACATGTTCACGACCATAATCGATGGCCGAAGCACCTTTGCCACCCATCGATTCCCACCGCGCCCGGAAGTGCGTCGGCGGCCACCAGAGCAGCATCGAGAACACCTCTCGCCGCCAATGTCGTGATCGCGCTTTCGCGGATGTCCATCATCGCGGGAATCGTGCGCGGGTTCGTCGCATCTGGCGGATGGGCGCGGGAGAAGTACGGATTCTCAACGAGGGTGGGGCGAAGCTTCGGTGTGGGCATGTCGCGGAGAATGCCATAGCTGGGCCGAATCGTCACTAGGGTGCCGTGGCTGTCATGGCCCCAGAATGGCCCCAATTTTCGCAACCTGCCTCTTTCGAGGCTTTACTTTTTCCGGAAAGACTAGGGTTTTCAAGGATTTAAATGGTCGGGGCGACTGGACTCGAACCAGCGACCCCTTGACCCCCAGTCAAGTGCGCTACCGGGCTGCGCTACGCCCCGACCTGCCGAAACGGCTTGCTTCGTTTAGTTTTTCAGCGCGTGCAATGCAAGCGGAAAAACCTTGCCTCCAACAAAAAGGGAGCGGTTTGCGCGAATGGTCAGATCGCCGCGAGCTTCAGCCGGCCTTCGGCGGTCTGGCGGGGCTGCCATGTCAGGTAGTTAGCGATCGAAAAATGCGGCGTTTCGAAGGGTGTGGCGTGGGTTTCGGTGATGACGGTGACGCCGGCGCCGGCAGCTTCGCCGGCGAGAATGCCGGCGACGGCATCTTCGAAGACCAGGCATTTTTTCGGATCGACGCCGAGGCGGCTTGCGCCGAGCAGATAACCTTCGGGGCTGGGCTTGCCTGATTTGACCTCTTGGCCGCTGACGATGACCTTCGGCATCGGGATGCCGGCGGCGGCCATGCGGCGCCTGGCGAGCTCGATCGGCGCCGAGGTGACGATTGCCCATCTGCCCTCAGCGATGGCGGAGAGGAAGCGGACGGCGCCGGGGATCTCGACGATGCCGGAGACATCCTCCATCTCCTCGGCGAGCAGCAGATCCGCCTCATGGGCCGGATCGACGCCGGGCAGGCCGAGCCCGCGGATCACGTCTGAGGCGCGGATGCCATGGATCGTCTTCAGGAAGACCTCCGGCTCGAAGCCGTGGCGTCTTGCCCATTCGCTCCAGACGCGTTCGACGACGGCAATGGAATTCAGCAGCGTTCCGTCCATGTCGAAAAGGAAAGCGTCGTAGGACCTATCGAGGATGTCATGGAGAGCGGGCACGGGTGTTTTCCTTCCAGCATGAGGCCGGGGCGGCCCCTGCGCAGGCGAGTAGCGGAGAGCTGCGGCGGCGTCAACGTCAGTCGTTGACGTCGGGATGCGTGACGTTTCTGACGTCGGCAAGACCGCGGGCAGCATCGCGGCTGCCGGTCGCGGCAGCGGCTTCGAAGATGCGGGTCGCATCGCCGTACATTTTGAGATTGAGGTAGCAGTAGCCGCGCAGAACCATCAGGTCGATGCGTTCCTGCTGCAGCTGGGCGCGCTGATCGAGATAGATCAGGGTTTCGCGGTAACGCCCGGCGTCGAAGGCCGAAAGCGCACGATCGGCGAGGATCGCCACCTGAAGCTCGGCGGCACGCTGGCGGTTCTGCGGCGCCTTGGTGGCTGCGACGGCGGCATTGCCCGAGAGGCCGGCGCGGAGATAAGCAAGGCTCTGGCCGTAGGCTGCGTCTTCGCGGACCTTGCGGGTCGGGCTCTGCAATGCCGCCTCGAAGGCCGAGATTGCCTCCATCGGCCGGTTGATATCCATCAGGCACCAGCCGCGCGACAGCGCGTCCGCCGGCTTAAGCTGCCCCGCATCGATTGTCGTTGAGCAGCCGCGTGTCTGGCGCGGACCACGCGGAACGGTCACCGTCTCCATCGCCGGCCTTGCCGCGCGAACGACCACTTGCGACCCCGGCTGCAGGGTGATGCGGCGCTCGGCCGGAAGCGGCTCGGTCGGGGGATTCTGCGTCGGCTGAGCCGCTGGTTGCTGTGCGGCAAGCGTGCCCTTCTCCGGCGGCGGCGTAACGGCATTCGGTATCAGGGAGGAGGTGTCTTCGAGATTGGTGATTCGGCTCGACCGGCCGGCCCAGGCGCGCTGAAGGTCGAGCACGGCCTTGCGGTCGCTCAGTTGCTCGCGGGTGATGACAAGACCATAGGCGGACGGTTCGTCATCGGGTTTCCAGGCAAGCGCCGTCTCGAACCAGCGTGCAGCAGTCTGGAACTGGTTGAGGGAGCGGGCATACCAGCCGAACTGCTGCGCCGTCGGCACGTATTTCCGGGCGATAACCTCGGTAGCGATGCGGTGCAGCACGTCTTCGGCCAGATCGGCCGGCGGCTGCAACGCCATCAGGTTGGCGGTGGCGGCGAGATAGGTTGATGTTGCATCCTCGGAATCGGCGCGCCAACGGAACATCACGTCCTCGGCTTCTTCAGGCGCCTTGCGGGCGATCAGCGCCAGCGCCAGTCCCTGCGAAGCGGCCGCCGAATCTTGCTTGGCTCGGGCAGCGCGGAACCACTTCTCGGCATCGGCATCGTTGTTGCGGCGAAGCTGGTACCAGCCGAGCAGTAACGCGTCGGAGGCGAGCCCCCCAGTCTCGGCGAGTTTTTCGAGACGGGCGATGTAGTCCGGCGCGATAACAAGCTTCGGATCGTCATTGCCCTCGGCCATGAAGCGTCGGGTGAGATTGTCGCGGATCGCATCGAATTCCTTGCTGCCGTCGGCAGCGGGCCTCTCCAGCGTGAGCAGTGCCTGCATCGGCTGGTAGGCAAGCAGCGTCGAGGCCTTTTCGACCGTCGCCTGCCGCTCGGCGGGATTGGCGCAGTTCTTCAGGATATAAGTGTAGGCGTCCTGGCCGCGCTGCGCCCTCTCCGTCTGGATGAAGGCTTCGGCGACGCGCCAGAGAACATCGACCTCGCTGCAGGTGAGCAGGCTCGGTGTTGCGGCAGCGATATCGACGACCGTCGCATATTGCTTGAGGTCCGACGCATTGACGAGACGGGCACGGGCCTCAGCGACGTCGAGTCGGTCGAGCAGATCGGCCGGCGGCTGCCATCCGGCATCGGCTGCCTGGCGGTCGGCGACCGCCTTGCGTAACTCCGCATAGCGACCATCGGAATAGAGCTGCCACATGGCCTCGAGTTGTTTGTCGCCATTCTGCGGCACGGCGAGCGGATCGGCCGGCGGAACCCAGTTTGGGTAGAGCGCCTGAAGGCGGGAGATTTCGGCTTGCAGGCGCACCTTGTCGCCGCGGCTGGCGAAATAACGAAGCGCACTTTCATCGACGGCAGGCTGCGCAGGCGCGGCCGCCTGTTGCGGTGCCGGCGGCGCGGAAACGATGGGGGGCGTGACCGGCGCCGGCTGGGCGACCGTCTGAGGTGCCGCCGGTTGCGGTGCTGCGGCATCCGGCTCGCGCGCGCCCGGCGCCGGCGGCGACGGGGATGTGATCGCCTCGATCTTGTCGGCCACCAGCTGCGCATTGAATTCAGGATTGCCGGCGGAAGCATCGGTCGGCTTGATGCGGCCCATCATCATCAGCTCCGGCGCCGGCTTGCCGGCAGACCCAAGGCCGAATCTTTCCTGCAGAGCGGCACGATCTTTCAGTCCGGTGACGAGGGTCGCCACCACGACTGCTGCTGAAATCGCCACGAGAGAAGACTTCACAGACACTCCGGATGCTTCTCCCCGATATAGGCCAGGCCCAGCAGCTGAAGCGTGGACGGATAATAGAGTGCGGGCGCAAATTGCAGGGCCGAGCCCGGCAGCTTGGCCCCATCGACTACACAGGCCACAACATCGTTAACAATTCGATAACCGGGATCCGGCAACACGGTCTTCGGCCGGCCGGTGGTCAGATCGATGGTGGCGGGAACGCCGTCTTGCGACATCCCCTCGCGCAGATGGGTCAGCAGCGCCTTGTCGGTGACGCCGCCACGAGCGAGATAGAGCGGGATGCGGATGGCGTTATAGGCAAACTCGGCGTCGAAACCCTGCGCCGGCTGCGGCTGGCCGCTGAGACTCACCCATTCGGCTGGAAGCTTGCGCGGGCCGAACTGCATCGTCTTCAATAGCGTTAGGCTATCCTCCGACAGCTTTTGCCAGGCATCCGACGGAGCGAGCGCCGCCATCACCGGGATCGCCTCGTAAATCCAGTAGGACGGG
This sequence comes from Rhizobium sp. 01N447_2, assembly GCF_056399245.1. Classification (NCBI taxonomy): domain Bacteria; kingdom Pseudomonadati; phylum Pseudomonadota; class Alphaproteobacteria; order Hyphomicrobiales; family Rhizobiaceae; genus Rhizobium; species Rhizobium sp. 01N447_2. Next base: position 67,127 of record NZ_JBFTQY010000013.1, on the reverse strand, counting down.
TTGACGACGGGACCGTCCTCACGGTCGGTAGCGGCAAAACCCTCACTCCCCGGCAACAGGAGTGTGTGCCCGGCCGCGTGCACGACGGTTTCGGCAAGCAGCGCCTGCGCCATGCGGGAGGCGGCGAGGATATAGTCGTTGCGTTTCCACGCCGTGCCGGCAAGCGCCAGTGCGTAGGCGATCAGCATGTCGCCGTCCGAGGCGTTGTTGGTGTCGGTGACGTGCGGCTTGACGTTCGGATCCCACTTCCAGACGGCCAGGCCATCGTCGCGCAGCAGCAGCTCGGTGCGGGTAAAATACCAGATCTGTTCGAAGTCGGCGGGGCTGGCTGCGAGATAGGCGAGCAGCATGCCATAGCCCTGCCCTTCGCTGTGGCTGATATTGCCGTTGCCGTTATCGATGATGCGGCCGGTCGCATCGAGAAATTTCGCCTTGTAGGCGGACCATGCGCCGGCATTGATCATCGCCTGCTGCGCGACGGCGGGCGGGTCTACAGGGGCAAGCGCGACCGTTGCCGCCAGCAGGAGTGCGCGCCACCGCCTCATTTGGACCGGCCCAGTCTTCTGAGCATGCTGGAGGTGGTGACGCCGATCAGCAGCACGAAGAAGACCAGCAGGAAGGCGTAGGAGAGGATATTCGTCGACAGCCAGTTGGCGGCGATCAGCCGGTAATTGGCGATCGACCAGGGGGTGGACGGCACGAAATCGAAACGGGTGACGGGCACGGTTTCGATCTTGCCTGTCTTGCTCGAATAGGTGGTGATGTGGCCCGATATCTGCGGCCAGTTCAGCTGCGCGGTCAGAACCTCGAGCCCTTCGCGCAAATCCTTCGCCGACGGCGCCGCCACCACGGTCCATGCGCCGGCTCCCGCGGGGCTGGAGCCCTGTGCAACCAGCAGCGTGTCGGCGTTGGCCGGCGTGAAAATCTGCTCGGCGCCGGGGATGAATTGCAGCGAGCTGCGGGAGATATCGAAATTGCGCGACAGCCACTCGCGGAAGGCGGTGACCCGGTTGTGCAAGACACCGCCGCTGACCTTGGAGTTCCACTCCTCGAAAGCCGTACCGGTATCGACGACGTCCGGCTGCGTATCCGCCACCGGACGCCACGAGGCCTGGCTCGTCGTGGAGATATTGGTCTGCGACAGTGCGGTTGTCGGCATCTGCGAGATGGAGCCGATGAAGATGGCATCGCGATCGCCGATCGTATTCGGCGAGGCGACGGTTTCGACGGCGATCGGATGGCCGGCGGTGATGGCCATCTGGCCGAGCAGCGTGGCGGCGGCCGAAAGCGTGTCGGCGTCGATGCGGTCGATGAAAAGCGGCGTCGGCTCCGTGGCCCGACCATAGGGATAGGCGGTGCCGGCCATTGCCGCCAGATTCGGACGCTGACCGACGCGGGCGAAATCCGGTATCTGCAGCTCGGACGTATCGAACAGAGCAAAGCGCGGGGTCGCGCCGGCGGTCGCGCCCGGCGCGCAGACGGCGTCGTCCTTGGTCATCAGGATCGCTTCGATCGCCACCGAATTGAGACCGGGCTTGAAGTGCCGCATCGTCACGCGGATCGGCAGATGACGGAGAATGCCGCCTGATGTCGTGGTGATCGGCACGGTGGAGGCGATGTTGTCATTGACGTAGATATCGATGTGGCTGCCGGGCAGCACGTTATCGGTATAGGCGGCGTCGAGCAGCACCTTCGCCTCGCCATAGGCATTGGCATAAAAATCGGCCGGCACGGCGATATTGAAGCTGGTCCGCAACCGCCGGCCGGAGAATTCGGTGGTCTTCACGCCGAGCTGAGACAGGGCGATGTTCGTGTCGGAAAAGACCAGCGGCGCGTTCGGCGCGCTCCAGCGTTCGGTGGTCAGCACGTCGCGGCGGACATCCGAGGATCTGTCCGTCGGCGAGACGATGGTATCGATCGCCGAGGAGACCGCTTGCCAGGAAGGGCCGCTGATCAGAAGGACCGGCGAGCCGCTGCGCGGGTCGGTGACGAAAGCGGCGAGTGCTGCACTTTCGGCGCCGGGCGGCAGGCCGGGAAAGAGCGGCCGCAGTTCCGCCGCGGTACCGACGAGCACGCTGAGCTTGCCAGGCCCGGCGGCCGGAAGCGACGCGGTGCTGAAGGCAAAAATCTGGTTCGGCATACTGCTCAGCACCGACAGGCCCTGCGCCAGCCGTAGCAGCGGCTTGGTAGTTCCCGGCTGCTCCAGCGCCGGGACAACGATGTCGAACTCGGTCTTGCCAGCACCGTCGACGCCGATGGCGCGGATTGCGTCGGCGCTCGCTAGCGGGGCCGCATCCCTGCCGGCAAAGCTCAGATAGGTTCCGGCCGGATCGATGTTCGACCACAGTTCATAAGTCGATTGAATGCTGCAATCGGTGCGGTGGCGCTGATCGGCTTCGAAGGTGACGAGGTTGGCGCCGGGCTGCAGCAGACCGGGCGGAACCTCGAACGTGACGGTCGACGGGCCATCCGGCGAGCCGACGCGCTGTTGGCCGATCGGGCGGTTGTTGAGATAGACGGTCAGCGCCGAGGCCTCAGGCGCAACGACGATCGAATTCTGGTAGGCGAAGGTGAAGCTTGCCTTGGCCGCTGCCTGCTCCGGCGTCAGATAGACGGACCATGACCGTCGGTCGTATTCGCCGCCGAGGCCGAGTTTCGAAAAGGGCACGACAAAGCGACGAACATCGCCGGGGCGCGGCGGCGCAGCCGGGTTTACTACTGCTGCTGGCTGGAGCGCGGGCGTCGCCGGCTGCGGCTGGGCAGCGATCGGCGGAGGAACGGGAGCGGGAGCAGCCGGGGTTGCAGGTGCGGGTATGACGGAAACCGGAGGCGTGACGGGAACGGGCGCAATGACCGCAGGCGGCGCGGCCTGTGTGGGCGGCGTCAATCTCGGGCCAACGGACGCACCGGGCGGCCGCTCGCCGGACATGTCGAAGGGTGCCGTCTGCGCCTGGGCGAAGGCGGAGGCATTCAGCAGGAGAAGCGAGGCAGCGACGATCCTTCTCATCCGGCGTTGACCTTTGCCGCCTGCTGCTGGGCTTCCCGCTCCGGCCGCATGCTGCGGAAGAAGTAAACGAGGCCTCGGCTCGTCTGGTAGAACGACATGCCGAGAAACCAGATGGTGCCGCGGATCAGGCCCGGATTGCGGCGGCGCGAGGCCTGAAACTGGGTCCACTGGTCGGAATTGGCAAACATCAGATCGGCGATGAGGCGATGGTCGAGCGCGCTTTTCGGCACGTACTGGCAGCCGACATTGCTGATGTCGCCCGACGGCTCGATGTTACGGACGATGAGCGGCAGCGTTTCCAGATCCGCGCCGCTATAGGGCCGGAAGCGGATCTCGCCGACGGCGCCGACCAGCATCTCGTCGAGATGCTTGTTGAAGATGTGCAGCCTTGCGCCGTGGACGGAGACATCCTCGATCGAGGCCGTGTACCACTTGCCGTTGGCGCCGAATTCGCAGCGCCGGTTGACGCGGACGCGGCGGGACGAGGCGCGCTCGCCGCGCTCCGACACAACACCAAGTGCGCAGCCGGCCATGATCAGGTTGATGACATTCCACCCGCCGACGACGAGCGTGACGTCGGCCTTATAGGGCTCGGCATAGATCTTGTAGATAGTGATGACGAGCGCGACGATCTGCACCGCAAAGATGACGAAGAACGGGCGGCTGATCTCCGACAGACGGCTGACAGCGATCGATTCGTCCTTGGCGGTGACCTTGAAGGTCGGCTTCCTCGGGTTGAGCATGACGGAGACGACAGCCGGCAGCAGATGCACGGTCTGGACATATTCGTAGAGCTCGGAAATCCAGGGCCAGCGGAACGACCCGTAGAGGTAGTTCTGCATCATCAGATTCACGAGCATATAAGCAAGGGTATAGGCGAGGAACTCACCGCCCGAGGCGGTGAAGATTTCCAGATCGAAGAACAGATAAAAGAGCGGCGCAAACAGAAAGATCGTGCGCGGGAACGGGAAGAGCCAGAACAGCGTAGAGGACATGTAGCAGAAGCGCTGCGGGATCGTCAGGCCACGCTTCAGAAGCGGGAAGCGGAAGCGCAGGATCTGCATCATGCCCTGCGCCCAGCGGCTGCGCTGACCGATGAAGCTTGCAAAGGTGGCTGGCTGCAGGCCGGCGATCAGCGGCTTGTCGACATAGATACTGTTCCAGCCGCTGCCGTGGAGCGCCAGCGCCGTCTCGCAATCCTCGGTGATGCTGATGCCGCTGAAGCCGTTCTGCGATTCGAGCGCCTTGCGGCTCAAAACTGCGGCCGAGCCGCAGAAGAAGGCGGCGTTCCACTTATCGAGGCCGCGCTGGATGATGCCGTAGAACATCTCGTTCTCGCTCGGCATCTTGTCGAAGGTGCGCAGGTTACGCTCCAGCGGATCGGGATTGATGAAGAAGTGCGGGGTCTGGACGAGGAAGAGCTTCGGATCGTCTTCGAAGTAACCGACGGTCTCGAGCAGGAAATCGCGGGCCGGCGCGTGGTCCGCATCGAAGACGGCGATGAGCTCGCCGGTCGAATGTTTCATCCCGTTGTTGAGATTGCCGGCCTTGGCGTGTTCGTTGCGGTCGCGCGTGAGGTATTTGACGTCAAGATCGTCGCAGAGCTGCTTCAGCTCGATATGGCGGGCGGCCGCCGCCTGGGCTTCGAGCAGCTTGCCGGAATTGCGCTTCTGCAAGGTACCGCCGTCGTCGAGCAGCCAGACATGCAGCTTGTCGGCCGGATAATCCATGGCCTTGGCGGCGGCCAGCGTGTTTCCCAGCAGGCCGGCATCCTCGTTGTAGGATGGCACGAAGACGTCGACATGAGGAAAACGCTCATTCTTGGCGGCGCGCGAGGGGCGCGACGGCAGCGGCGTCGCGACGATGAAGAGGCTGAGCGCCAGCATCGCAACGCTATACATTTCGGCAAGGTAAAGCAGCAGGCCGGGAATGAAATTTTCAGGCTGGTTCAGAGGCGGCAGCGTATTGGTCGTGCGCCAGTAAACATAGCGCAGCACGATCGACGTGCCGAAGGCGAGCGCCACCAGGCGCCACGTCCCCTCGCCCTTCAGCACCTTGATCAGCGCCATCACAGTCACCACAGTGATGCTGGTGATGAGCTGGGTCTGCAGGTTGACCGGCAGCGTGATCAGCACGATCATGCAGAGCGAAACCACGGCCCATATGATGACACTGCGGGCTTTGCGCATTGACGTTCCTTCGAAATTGCTCAACCGAGGCACCAACGGGCGCCCGCGGGCATGCTCGCTAGAACAGGATGATTTTAGGCCGGGTCGGCCTAAAATCTGAATCCTGTTCTAAATTAAAGAGTTAGAGCATGATGTCGTCCGAAAACCGCTCACACTTTTCGGCATCATGCTCTATCTCCGGCAGGCGGCCGTCATGGCCGCGTCGCCTATGCAGTCCGGCGAAGGCACGGTGACGCCGATCGCCCTTACCGATTGTTCGATTGGCGCGGCGGCCGCGGCCGGCCTTGCGCTCGTCTGTGGCGTCTCGCCAGGCAGCGGCACGCGCGGGCCGATGGGTGCCGGCACCGATGCGACGCCTTGAGCCGGTGGCGGGGTCGAGGCGCTACGAACGGCAGCGGCCCGCGGCCGGCTGACAACGGCAGGCGCCGGCTCGTAGCCGATCGGCATTGGGCTGGCGCGGTAACCGCCTTCGTCGGGATAGATCGGTTCGCCGGTGCGCCCGAGCGCCGCGTCGGCCGGCGGCGGATTGCCGTAAGGGTCCCAGACCGCGCCGTCGAAGGTGCCTGATATGGTATAGCCATAGACGATGCCGAGCAGCTGGCGCTCGCTCGCCCTGGCATCGCAAAGGCGCAGGCGCAGCTGGATCATGCCGAAATTGCGCGCCTGGGTATTGGCAGCAGTGCTCGAGCGGATCTGCTGCCAGGCATAGACGCAGGTGTCGCCGGCACGGCTGCGGCCGGAGGCATAACCGAACGGGCCATAGGCGTTCTGCAGAAAGGTCGCCGACGTCGCCATCGGCACGCTAGGGGCCGAACGGGCCACCTCGCGGGCAATGCCGCTCTCGTTGATCATGTTGAAGCCGGCATTTCCGGTGCCGGGATTGGCTCCGGAAGCGCCGAAGAACTGGACCTTCAGGGAATTCTGACCGGGCACGGACGATGAGGTAAACAGCGAGATCGTCTGCTCGACGCCATTGCCACGCTTGCGCTCGACGACGCTGACGATCGACGGGCCGCCCGGCGGCGGCAGGACCAGCGCCTTTTCAGGCGCCACGGTTTCCGGCGCGGAAGGCTGGCGCACACCGCCTGTCGATGTGCAGCCGGCCATCATGCCCGCCACTGCCACCAGCGATATCGTCTTCCGCAATCGCATGTCTCGAGCCGCCGCAATCGTATTTCCAGAGATCCATTCGCAAGCCGAAACGCGACGGATCGTCGAATCAACGACCGGTTGGTCGTCCGTTCGGAATAAACGTCCAACATGGTTAGCGAAAAGTAAACAAGCGAGCCCTAACATCCCCGAATGGGCTTTTTTCGAACGTTGTTCAGGCAGCTCAACCGTATGATGTATAAATTAATTTAGTAACAACTTAATTACTCTCATTGCGCCTGTCTTCCGCTGCGGCGAAAAGCTCGCGGGGAACCATGCCGCATGGCCGACGTTGCCTTGATCTGGGGTAGGAAAAGGAGAACATCCCATGCGCAAGACCATGCTGGCTGCGGCCGCCATACTGACCATCAGCTCTGCCGCCTTCGCCCAGAGCACCGTCATCGTCACCGATCCCGCACCAACCGGCTCCGTCGTATTGCCCGGCGAGGTGCGCACCTATGTGATGGAGCAAAACACACCATCCGTCGTCTATGACGGCGATATCGTGGTCGGCACCACGCTGCCCGATACCGTCGAAGTGCACACGGTGCCTGACATGGACGGATACGGCTATACTGTCGTAAATGAGCGGCGCGTGATCGTCGAGCCGAAGACCCACCGCATTATCCAGGTGTTGGAATAACGCGATCGGGATTTGTGGACGTGCGGCCGTATTCCGGCTTCACGTCCGCTCGTCTCCCGCCCTCGCCGGTACATTCAGAAGTTCGCGGATCTTATGAGCGAGCTGCTCCAGGCTGAAGGGCTTGGCGAGCAGGGAAACGCCGTGATCGAGCACACCATTGTGGACGATGGCATTTCGGGTGTAACCCGTCGTGTAAAGGATCCGGATCGTCGGCCATTTCTCCTGGACGACATCGGCAAGCTGACGTCCGCTCATCTGCGGCATGACGATATCGGTGAAGATCAAGTCGACTGCCGGATTTTCTTCGAGCAACAGAAGCGCCTCTATGCCGCTTGCCGCCTGCAATACGGTGTAACCGAGTTCATGCAGGCTTTCGGCGGTCATGGTGCGGACGTGCTCATCGTCCTCCACCACCAGGATTGTATCATTGACGCTGCCGTGAGGAATCGGCTGGGCGCCGGCTGCACCCGACCGGGCGTCCGTCACACCGACACGACGAGGGAGATAGATCTTCACCGTCGTGCCCCTGTCGATCTCTGAATAGATCTTGATGTGGCCGCCGCTCTGCTTGATGTAGCCATAGACCTGGCTGAGACCGAGGCCGGTGCCTTTGCCGGGTCCCTTGGTCGTATAGAACGGGTCGAAGGCGCGCTCGATCACCTCAGGCGACATGCCGGTGCCGGTGTCAGTGATGCTGACCATCACATATTGGCCTGCCTCGACTTCCGAATGCATGCGCGAATATCGCTCATCGAGTTCGGTATTGGCGGTCTCGATCGTTAGATTTCCGCCGCCCGGCATAGCATCGCGGGCGTTGACGGCAAGGTTCAGGATGGCATTTTCGAGCTGGCTCAAATCGGCAAAGCTCGGCCAGAGACCGCCGGCAAGCACGGTCTCGATCCGGATCTGCTCGCCGAGTGTGCGCCGCAACAGCTCAGACATGCCGCCGACCAGCTTGTTAACGTCGATCACCTCCGGGGCGAGCGGCTGCTGGCGCGAGAAAGCGAGAAGACGCGCGGTCAGTACCGCCGCCCTTTGCGCGCCATCTTTGGCATTCTGGATGGAGTATAGCAGGCGGGGATCCTCGCTGCCGCTCAGGCGCCGCTGGGCGAGATCGAGGTTGCCGATGATGATCGCCAACATGTTGTTGAAATCATGGGCGACGCCGCCGGTCAGCTGGCCGATCGTCTCCATCTTCTGCAACTGACGGACCTGCGCCTGAGCAGCGGCATTCTCTTCCATCTCGTGCCTGAGCTCGGCAGTGCGCTGGACCACTGTCTCTTCGAGGCGCGTGTTGAAGCTGTTGAGCTCACTGCGAAGGCGGCTCTGCCGCTCATGCGCGATAATGATCATCTCCATCAGGCCGACGATGATTGCGGCATTGATGAGATATGTGGAAAGGCCGACCCATTGGCCGGCAGTGACCGGCCAGAAGATATTGTGCGGCTCGACGAAAAACTGCTGAACGATGAAAGCGGCAAGAATGGACGCGACCAGGCCCGGCCCGGCCCCGCCTATGAAACTGGCGAGCAATATCGCCGGAAGGAAGCTCAGGAAGGGAAAGCCGGAGAGAGTGTCGCTGGCGGCAAGCCTCAGAAGAAAGGTCAGGCCAACGAAGGCAACGGCCAGCGGATAGGTAAAACCCGGCTTGTGACGCAGCCAATCCGTGGCACTCAGCAAATCCATTCGACACCCCTTCTTACAGCGCCGCGATGTCTTTTCAGACGCGCAAAGGACGCTGTAACACTTTGGATTACTGCATAATTTTATCCATAGATCGATTCCGATTTAAGGAATTATTCAGTCGCCGTTGCGGAGACGGCATCCCAGCTTTTGCACATCAAATTTCACCGGGCAATATGCTGTTTCTCGTACTGCTGGGCACGACGTCTTGACGAGCCGTGCAAGCAGTCCACATAAATCTCCATGCCCGGCAAGGGGAAATGGGTGGACGGGATCATGAAAGACATATTCATCGTCGAAGACGACACGCTGATTGCCATGCTGCTCGAGGACATGCTTGCCGATTTGGGTTACCGGGTCTGCGCCAGCGCGCCCGATCTGGAGCGGGCGTTGGCAACCGCCAGGGATACTGAGTTCGACGCTGCAATCCTCGACGTCTCGCTTGCCGGGCAGAGTTCGCTGCCGGTCGCAAAGCTGCTCGACGAACGCGGTAAACCCTATCTCTATGCGACGGGATATGGCACCGCACCTGATGGCAGCAGCCCAAGCACGTTGCCCGTGCTGCAAAAACCCTTCCAGCTCAGCGAACTCGAACAGGCCATGAAACAGCTTACCGAAGCCTGAACTTCCCTGCGCCGCGCGTCTTTTCAGACACGCAAAGGACGCTGTAACACTTTCAATCCTCGCATCGTGCTTTCCGAAAATCGATTCCGATTTTAGCGCACCTGATCGAGCAGGCGCTTGCATTCCAGGAGATCGTAGAGCGCCTCCTGCAGCAGCGCCCGGTCTTCCTTGCCGATGCTCGACTTCCCGATCGAGACTTCCTGCTCATCGTCTCCGGCGACGAAATTGAAGAACCGGCGGGTGATCGGCGGCTTGGCGCGGCCGACAATCTGGTCTTCATCGGCCATGCCGACGCGCGGTTCCCCGGCACCCACCTCCTGCACACCCGACGCAAGCGCCTCGACGCTGGCGAGATCGCCGTGGCCGACTGATATGACGAACTTGTTGCCGTTGGTTTTCAGAAGCTTCTGCACACCCTTGATCGTATAGCCGTGATCATACAGTAGATGCCGGATGCCCTTGAGAAGATCCACGTCCTCCGGCCGGTAGTAGCGACGGCCGCCGCCGCGCTTCATCGGCTTTATCTGGGGAAAACGCGTCTCCCAGAAGCGCAGCACATGCTGCGGCAGATCAAGATCGTCTGCGACTTCGCTGATGGTGCGAAAGGCATCGGGGCTCTTGTCCAACGTCATACTGCTACGCGACCTCGCGGCTCGATCCTACGGCGACTCATCATATTTCAACGGTTTGGCGCCGACAATTCAAGTCATGTCTTGACGTTGCGCACAAGGATGGAGAGTGCGAGGGAGAAAAAAAGCCGTTTCCGAAACGGGAAGCCGATTATCAGGGAGCCGGATTCTGCGGCTTCAGCTTGATCTTGCGAGCGACATGCGACTTGAGGATGCGTGTCTTCAACACGTTCGACGCCTTGAAGGTCATGACCCGGCGGGGGGAAATCGGAACCTCCTCGCCGGTCTTCGGGTTGCGGCCGATCCGCTCGTTCTTGTCGCGCACCTGGAAGGTGGCGAAGGAGGAAAGCTTGACGGTTTCACCACGCACGATGGCATTGCAGATCTCGTCGATGACGGTTTCCACAAGTTCGGCAGATTCTGTCCGGGAAAGCCCAACCTTTCGGAAAACGGATTCCGCCAGGTCTGCTCGCGTCACTGTTTTTCCGGTCATGGTTTCCCCGCCCATACAAATATTTTGTGAAATCGCACGAAGAGTATTTGTCTTGCGCCTTACGGTCAAGCTCTTGTTCGCCGCCAGTTTTTTAGGATTCGTGCCTACCAGCGCAGCAGAACCGCACCCCAGGTAAAGCCGCCACCCATCGCTTCGAGCATCACTAGGTCGCCCTTCTTGATGCGGCCGTCGCCGGCAGCGGTCGCAAGTGCCAGCGGGATCGAGGCGGCCGACGTATTGCCGTGAAGGTCGACTGTGATGACGACCTTCGCCGCATCGATGTTCAGCTTTTTCGCCGAACCGTCGATGATGCGACGATTGGCCTGATGCGGTACCAGCCAGTCGAGGTCATCGGCGGTGGTCCCGGTCGCATCGAAAGCTGCCTGAATGACGTCGGTGATCATGCCCACGGCGTATTTGAAGACCTCGCGGCCTTCCATGCGCAGCTTGCCGACAGTGCCCGTCGTCGACGGTCCGCCATCGACATAGAGCTTGTCCTTGTGCGAGCCGTCGGAACGCAGATGCGCTGTCAGCACGCCGCGATCGGCAACGGTGCCCTCGCCTTCGGTCGCTTCGAGTATGATCGCGCCGGCGCCGTCGCCGAAAAGCACGCAGGTGGTGCGGTCGTTCCAGTCGAGAATGCGCGAAAAAGTTTCGGCGCCGATGACGAGAACGCGCTTGGCAAGCCCGCCGCGAATATAGGCATCGGCAGTCGTCACCGCATAGACGAAACCGGTGCAGACGGCCTGGACGTCGAAGGCGAAGCCGTGGCTCATGCCGAGGCGGTTCTGGATGTTGACCGACGTTGCCGGAAAGGTGTTATCCGGCGTCGAGGTGGCACAGATGACAAGATCGATATCGGCAGGCGTCAGGCCGCCATTGGCAAGGGCTGCGCGTGCGGCGGCCTCGCCGAGTGACGCAGTCGTTTCGTCATCGCCGGCGACATAACGCTGGCGGATGCCGGTGCGCTGGACGATCCATTCGTCTGATGTGTCGACGATGGCCTCCATGTCACGATTGGTCATCACGCGCTTCGGGAGTGCGGCTCCGAACCCGCGAACCACTGAACGGATCATCTTTGATTGAACCCCATCGCTCATGCCGCTTCCGGGCCCATCGGGGGCAGCCGCTTGGCATGATATTTCTTAAGATCGTTTTCTATTTTCTGATTGAGGCCGTTCTTGGCCATGTCGTAGCCGACCTCGATGGCGGCTGCGATGCCTTCGGCATTCGCCCCGCCATGGCTCTTGATAACGATGCCGTTCAGGCCGAGAAACACGCCGCCATTGACCTTGCTMGGATCGAGCTTCTCGCGAAGCATGTCGAAGGCGCTTTTGGCGAAGAGGTAGCCGATGCGGGCCAGCAGCGTGCGCGACATGGCGGCACGCAGATATTCGCCGATCTGCTTGGCTGTGCCTTCGGCGGTCTTGAGGGCGATATTGCCGGAAAATCCTTCGGTGACGACGACGTCGACCGTGCCCTTGCCAAGGTCGTTGCCCTCGACGAAGCCGGAATATTCGAGCGAATCGATGTTCGCCTCGCGCAACAGCCGGCCGGCCTCCTTGACTTCCTCCTGGCCCTTCATCTCCTCGACGCCGACGTTGAGAAGACCGACCGTCGGACGTTCGACCTCGAAAAGCGCGCGCGCCATGGCGCCGCCCATCAGGGCGAAATCCATCAGCTGCTGAGCATCGGCGCCGATCGTCGCACCGACATCGAGCACGATGCTCTCACCCTTCAGCGTCGGCCAGATCGCGGCAATCGCCGGACGCTCGATATTGGCCATGGTGCGCAGACAGAACTTCGCCATCGCCATCAGCGCCCCGGTATTGCCTGCCGAGACAGCGACATCGGCGTCACCCGTCTTCACCGCCTCGATCGAACGCCACATGGTGGAGATATAACGGCCACGGCGCAGCGCCTGGCTCGGCTTTTCATCCATGGCGACGGCAAGCTCGCAGTCGTGAAAGAGCGATTTTTCCTTGAGTTTCGGAAATTTGGCGAGAACCGGGTCGCACTGTTCCTTGAGACCATAGAGAACGAAGGAAATATCCGGATGCCGATCCAACGCCTTGGCGGCGCCGGGAATGACAACCTGGGGACCAAAGTCGCCACCCATGAGGTCGAGAGATATTCTGATCACGCGTCCCTGATCCTTCTTTTCGCCGACGGCGAAATTTCGGCCAAAATACCGGTTTTGGCGTCGCTTACAACTGAATTGTGTCAAATGCCAGAGGGGCTTCAGTCCTTTTTCCAGTCCTTGAGGACGGCGAAAGCGGAAGGCTTTTTGTCGTCCTCGCCGCTGTCCTCGACATGGCCGGCGAATTCGATGCCCTGCTTGCGTGGGTAGGGATCGATTGCGAGAGCAGCGAATTCGGCAACCACTTCGCCGGCATCGATCGTATCGCCGACGAAGGTCTCGGGCAGATCGGGACCGTCCGGATCGAGCAGCATCTCGCCGGCGTCGTTGCCGGGCTGGCGGGCAAGCTTGGAGCCCTCTGGCACGAAGATCTGCTCGAAATTCTCGTCGATGGCGGATTCGACCGGTTCCAACGTCACGACGCAGGACTGGACGATCTTCGCCTGCACGCGGCCCTTGATGCGTACGCCGTCGCGCTTCCAGCGGGCAATCTGTAGATCGGCGCGGAGATCGTCGACGGAGACGACGTTCCAGGTCTCGGCAAGCGCCTTCAGTTCGCTGGCGTCGGCCTCGACATGGACCTCGACGGGGTTGGCCGAGATATGGCCGACCTTGACTTGATAGGAGAAGGGAACATCGTCCCGATCGTTCTTCATCGTTTCCTCCTTCAGATGACCGGCGGGAGCGTCGCCGAACCGGTTGCGATCACCTCTTCGGCAACGGCGGACAGATGCGATTCTGCGGTCATCATCCATCCGGCGAGGCCGGACATATCGGCCGGCGTCGAGGTTTCGGGGTAGATATTGCGCTGAAGGGCGAGAGCGAGCTCTTCGGCATCGCCTGTGTCCATCGCCTTCGAATAGGCTTCAAGGCGGCCGTAGAACATGCCGGCGAGCTTCTTCATGCGCTTCGGCACGCTGTTGTCGCCGATGCCGAGTTCGCGGATCGAATAGTCGATATCCTGGAAGAAAGCGTCGACGATCTCCTGGGCGATCTCCTGGCCGCTGGTGGCTGAAGCACGTGTGCGGCGAAAAAACAGAATCATGGCAATCGACAGCATCTCGAAACGACCCATGACCGTATCCGGCACATTGAGCCGCTCATAGATCTCCGGCATGCGCGCGGCCGCCGTCAGGGCCGCATATTGCCTGTCGACGATCGCCTGATTGTTGTTTTTCTTGCGGAAGAGCCCGAAGATCATTGTTTTTTCCGGAAATGCCTCATTCTTCATGCCGGCTGGCGTCTGGCCTTGTTGCATGATTTCGAAAGCTGGTTTACCGAAGCAGGCGCGAATTGCAATGCCGATCATGGCCTGTTTCGGGACGACGCCTTCGATGCGTCAGCGAAGCGAATTCGGGAAATTCGACCCGGAATGGCCACAATGGTTTTGCAGGAGGAAAGCGTGCAAGGCCCCAAATGGCTGCTATCGACACTCAAGGGAGTAGATGTCGTTGAATAAACGGTATTTCAAGTCTGACGTGAAATTCTTCAGCAGTGCGGCCATTGCCTTCATAATCGCCTCCACCACCGCTCTTTCCGGTTGCCAGACCAGCACCGTGCTCAATGGCGGCTACGTCGCCGACCAGCAGTCGCTGAACCTCGTTCCGGAAGGCTCCAGCCGCGAGCAGGTGCTGCTTTCGCTCGGCACCCCGTCAACGACGGCGACCTTCGATGGCGAAGTCTTCTATTACATCTCGCAGCGGCGCACGCGTGCGGTCGCCTTTCAGAAGCTGAAGGTCGTCGATCAGAGCGTTCTGGCGATCTATTTCGACAAGGACGGTGTCGTCAGCCGCCGCGCCAACTATGCGCTACAGGATGGCAAGGTGTTCGACACGATCGGGCGCGTCACGCCGACCGGCGGCAAGGAACTCACCTTCCTGCAACAGATGCTTTCCGGCGGCAGCGCCGCCAGTGCTGCCCGCAGCCTGTTCGGCGGTGGCGCCGGCGGCACGCCGCAGAACCCAAGCAGCCTGCGCTGATCGGACACACGCCTGATACGAAAAACCCGCCGGATCGCTCCGGCGGGTTTTTTAATGGCCTCTGCTTCTGCGTGAACTGTACCACGCCAAGCCGGCGGTCTTGTTTATCCGGCGAGAACGGCGAGCAACAGCAGCGCGACGATGTTGGTGATCTTGATCGCCGGGTTGACGGCGGGGCCGGCGGTATCCTTGTAGGGATCGCCGACGGTATCGCCGGTGACGGAAGCCTTGTGCGCATCCGAACCCTTCATGTGGCGCACGCCGTCCTTGTCGACGAAACCGTCCTCGAAGCTCTTCTTGGCGTTGTCCCAAGCACCGCCGCCCGATGTCATCGAGATGGCGACGAAGAGGCCGTTGATGATGACGCCGAGCAGCGATGCGCCGAGGGCGGCAAAGGCGGAGGCCTTGGAGCCGGAGATGAGCAGCACGCCGAAATAGACGACAATGGGCGCCAGCACCGGCAGCAGCGACGGCACGATCATTTCGCGGATGGCGGCCTTGGTCAAAAGGTCGACCGCCCTGCCGTAATCCGGCTTTTCCGTGCCCTGCATGATGCCGGGCTTTTCCTTGAACTGACGACGCACTTCCTCGACGATCGCGCCGGCCGCCCGGCCGACGGCGGTCATGGCGATGCCGCCGAAGAGGTAGGGAATGAGACCTCCGAAAATCAATCCCGCCACCACGTAAGGGTTGGAAAGATCGAAGGAAATTTCGCCGATACCGGCAAAATAAGGGAACTTGTCGCCATTCGCCGCAAAATATTTGAGGTCGTAGGAGTAGGCGGCGAAGAGAACCAGGGCGCCGAGACCGGCGGAGCCGATGGCATAACCCTTGGTGACGGCTTTGGTCGTATTGCCGACGGCATCGAGCGCATCGGTGGATTTGCGCACCTCCGGCGGCAGATGCGCCATTTCGGCGATACCGCCGGCATTGTCCGTCACCGGTCCGAACGCGTCGAGCGCGACGATCATTCCGGCGATGCCGAGCATCGCCGTGACCGCAATGCCGGTGCCGAACAGACCGCCGAGCTGGTAGGTGGCGAGAATGCCGCCAACGATGACAATCGCCGGCAGTGCCGTCGATTCCAGTGAGACGGCCAGACCCTGGATGACATTGGTGCCATGGCCGGTGACCGAGGCCTGGGCGATCGAGACGACCGGGCGCTTGCCCGTGCCGGTATAATATTCAGTGATCACCACGATCAGCGCGGTGACGACGAGGCCGATGATGCCGCAGAAGAAGAGGTGCGCGCCTGATATGTCGGCGCCTCCGACGGAGCCGATCGATCCCCAGCCGATGGTGAGCGAGGTGGCAGCACCAAGGCCGACGATCGACAGTAGGCCGGTGACGATGAGGCCCTTGTAGAGAGCGCCCATGATCGAGCCGTTCGAACCGAGCTTGACGAAGAAGGTGCCGATGATCGAGGTGATGATGCAGGCACCGCAGATCGCCAGCGGATAGACCATCGCAGACTGGAGGATCGGCGCGCCGGCAAAGAAGATCGCGGCAAGAACCATGGTGGCGACGACCGAAACCGCATAAGTCTCGAAAAGGTCGGCAGCCATGCCGGCGCAGTCGCCGACATTGTCGCCGACATTATCGGCGATCGTTGCCGGGTTGCGCGGATCGTCTTCGGGAATGCCGGCTTCCACCTTGCCGACGAGATCGCCACCGACATCGGCGCCCTTGGTGAAGATGCCGCCGCCGAGACGGGCGAAGATCGAGATCAGTGACGCGCCGAAGCCGAGCGCCACCAGCGCATCGATGACTTCGCGCGAGCCGCTCTCATGGCCGAGCCCGACGGTCAATACCGTATAGTAGATGGAGACGCCGAGCAGCGCCAGGCCAGCCACCAGCATGCCGGTGATCGCACCCGACTTGAAGGCGATGTCGAGGCCGGCGGAAAGGCTGACGGAAGCCGCTTGAGCGGTGCGCACATTGGCGCGGACGGAGACGTGCATGCCGATGAAACCGGCAGCACCGGAAAGCACGGCGCCGATCAGGAAACCGATCGCAGCCTCGGCGGAAAGAAGCAGCCAGGCTAAGATGAAAACAACAACGCCGACAATGGCAATGGTTCTGTACTGGCGCGTCAGATAGGCTTGAGCGCCTTCGCGGATATAGCCCGCGATCTCCTGCATGCGGCTATTGCCCTGATCGGCGGCAAGCACCGACCGGGTTGCCCAGGCGGCATAAACCACCGAGAGCAGACCGCATGCGATTACGCATAAAAGAATCGTCATTTCGCTCTTTCCTCCCAAAGGCCGGAGCTCACTCCTTCTCCGGCAGATACGCCGCCGAATCGCCTTCCTCTCCACAGAAATGCCACAGCTAAGCGGTGCGGAGATTGCGTGGTCGATCACGTGGCGTCAAGACTGCAACGGGCGAAAACCATTGCGGTGCGAAGAAAGACGCAGGGGGATTGTTTGGCGGCTAAAGACTTATTTCTTCGCCTCGCCGCGGACCTGCTTTGCGATGCGGTCCAGCACGGCGTTGACGAGCTTCGGCTCATCGTCATCGAAGAAGGCCTGGGCGATCTCGACATATTCGGTGACGATGACCGCCACCGGAACGTCCTTGCGGTCGGTGATCTCGAAGACGCCGGCGCGCAGGATGGCGCGCACGGTGCTGTCGAGGCGCGACAAGGCCCAATCATCCTGCAGGGCTGCGGCAATCAACGGATCGAGGCGAACCTGATCGCGCACGACACCGGAGACGATGGAACGGAACCAGGCGGCATCGGCTTTTAGATAAGTCGCGCCATCGATTTCCTGACCAAGACGGTGCGCCTCGTATTCAGCGACGATTTCCAAAACGCCCGTGCCGCCGACATCCATCTGATACAGTGCCTGAACGGCAGCAAGACGGGCAGCGCCCCGCTGGTTCGCAGTCTTGACCGGCCGTTCCGTCTTGTCGTCGTTCATTCGTTATGCACCCAGTTTCTGCTTCAGCTCGATCATGGTCAGAGCTGCACGAGCGGCAAATCCGCCCTTGTCCTTTTCCGAGCGGCGCACGCGCGCCCAAGCCTGTTCGTCGTTTTCGACGGTCAGGATACCATTGCCGATGGCAAGGGACTCGCTGACCGCGAGATCCATCAAGGCGCGCGAGGATTCATTCGACACGATATCGAAGTGATAGGTCTCGCCGCGAATGACCATGCCGAGGGCGACATATCCGTCATAATGCGTTCCGCCATTGTCGTCTCCATCAAGCGACATGGCAATCGCCGCCGGAATTTCCAGTGCGCCGGGAACGGTTACGACCTCGAAGGTGGCGCCGGCCTCCGTCAATGCGGAGGTCGCGCCTTCGAGCAGGGCGTCGGCCATGTCGTCGTAGAAGCGGGCCTCAACGATCAAAATATGGGGAGCGGTCTCTCTCGACATGGTTCACCTTCGGTTGGCGGGACATTTACCCGCTCGGCAGCCCGCGGTCAAAACATGCCTTCGTCCGAATGGCAAGCAATTTCGCCCGATGCCGCAATGGGAAAGAGGAAATATCTGCAAGGGGATAACCGCGCCCTGTATGCACAGCTGGGCAAGCCTCTGAAATCAGCTTTCGCGGACACCTGGAAAGCGGCAATTCGAAGGCAGTTTTCATGAACAATTCTTAATGGATTTTCAGTGGCTTAACCCATTGAATCGCGAATGGGAGAACGCCAATTCCATGTCGTGACGCAGACGATCCCCTGCAACGACAGCCGACCGTCTAAGCAGATGAAAGGATACAATCATGCACCGCGTTCTCACCATCACTATCGCTGCAGCCCTCTCCTCCCTCGCCTTTGCCGGCGTCAGCCGGGCCGAAAGCMTTGGGATGAATACCGCCCAGGGCATCGAGCAGACGCTCCGGACCTTCCAGGGCAATGACTTCAATGTCCAGGAGGTTTACAACTGGCGCAACTTCGACGACGAGACGAGCGGCCCACACTCCGCACCGCAACGCTCCGGCGAGGCTATCCGCGGCATCCAGGCGTCGATCGATGCCAACAGGTCGCTTGCCCACCGGCTCAACAATGAGGGTGTCAATATTCGCAACGTCGTCAATGCCGAGCAGGCGGCCGATGGAAGCCTGACCTTCTACGTTCGTTGACGGCTCCAGCGCATACCCCGAAAATCGGATCGATTTTTGGGCGATGCGTGGGATTGGAAGCGATCGAGCGTCTCAGCGTATTGAACGCGCGGCGCTCAAAGCATGGGCGGCGGGCTCCTCTCCGCCCATGCCGGGGATTTCCGAGATAAGCATTGAATTTTCCGGCGTGATGATAGTTTCTCCTCCTGCAACAGGAGGCTATCATGACGACGGAAGCAAAAGCGGTGATCAATACCGCCGATCTCAAGCTCGACCACTGGAAACAGGGCGAATTCTACGAAAGCGCCGACACCTCGTTCGGCAAGCTTCTGGGCCTTGCCGGCCTCGGCATCAGCTACAACGAGGTACCATCGGGCAAATCGAGCTGTCCCTTCCACAATCACCATGTCGAAGACGAGCTTTTCTACGTGATCGCGGGTACCGGCGAATACCGATTCGGCGACGCGCGCCATGCGATCAAGGCGGGCGACACGCTCGGCGCGCCGGCCGGCGGGCCTGAAACGGCGCACCAGATCATCAATACCGGCACGGCCACACTCGTCTATCTCGGCATTTCGACGATGGCGAAGACCGAGATCGTCGAATATCCCGATTCCGGAAAGTTCCTTGCCAAGACGAACAGGGACAATGCAGAAACCAAGCGCTTCCGCCACATTGGACGGCCGGAAGGCGATCTCGACTATTGGGACGGCGAGCCCGGCGCCTGAGGATGTGTTTTTTCACAAGGACCCGACGTGACCGACATTCCGACCCTCGAAACGGCGCGTCTGACGCTTCGCCCTCACCGCCTCGACGATTTCGACGCACATGCGGCACTATGGGCGGACGAGGATGTCGTGCGTTTCATCACCGGCGTGCCGTCGACGCGCGAGCAGAGCTGGAGTCGCATGCTGCGCCTTGCCGGCATGTGGCATCATATGGGCTTCGGCTTTCTCGCGATCGTCGAAAAGGAGAGCGGCCGGTTCATCGGCGAAGCGGGCTTCCTGGAAGCCAGGCGCGAGATGGAACCGTCGATCGAAGGGACGATGGAGGTCGGCTGGGCGCTGATGCCTTCGGCGCACGGCCGCGGTTATGCCACCGAGGCGCTGACCGTCCTGATCGGCTGGGCGGAAACGCATTTTCCCGAAAAACGAATGAGCTGCATCATCAGTCCCGAGAACCAGGCCTCGCTGCGGGTCGCAGCCAAGCTCGGCTTCGGCGAGACGGCGCGCACTCAGTACAACGGCGAGATCATTCAGTTTTCGCGTTAGGGAATTCCACCAAGCGGGAAACATAGCGCGCGCCATTGCGGGCTTGCTGACATTTGCCGATATCGCCAGCAGCAACAGCAAGTTTAAGCAAAAGGATATCGACGACCTCAGCTTGCGGCACCCGACTTCATCCCCGGATGGGTCCGGGCTTCGCACCTGCTACGCGCAAGGAACGCGCTTTAGAGTCGCTGACAAGAGGCAGAAACGCTCGGAATACTGACGTCCGCCACCTTGACACAACTAAGCATTGACGGGCGAGCCGTGTGGTAATTGCAGCCGGCAGAAACTCCCCATCGATAAGAGGCTGATCACAAATATGACCATTTTCATTGTTTGCCACAAGGATTTGCCGAGCTACCCTCCTCCCGAGGGCGCGAAAATCATATGGCTCAATTCTAAACCTCCTTTGGAAAACAAGGGAATGGATGTCATTGCCGGCTATGATTTTTTCAGCGAGCCGGAGGAGCTTCACGCTAAATTGTCAGGATCGCTGGGAACGATCGTAATCGCGAAAGTCGTTTCCGAAGAATCAACAAAGCCTCGTAACATTACCATCTGGCAGTATCGTAAATTTTTAACACGACTAAAAATCGGAACACCTAATCCCGAATATCCCGGGATGAATACAACGACTTCAGAAGAAGTAGAAGTCACAAAGCCGGAGAATCCGGCGATTTTTACAGAAAACTTCTTCCTGCCTCGGCCGTTAAATCTCCATAATATATCTCAACACTATGCACGCTTCCACAATATTGTTGACTTCCTGAGATATACAGCGTTTTCAATCGAAGCAAACACTTTAACCCAAGCCGAAGCTTTGCATTTTTTTAATTCCAGCACTTTCGTTCCTGGAGGCATTGAACTCGGCACGTATCCGACGGACTGGTGGCTGGAGACTTTTGTGCGCCTTGTGGCGCCGTCTTTTGAATTTGCGAAACGATATCAACCGTTTCAAGCCGAAGACCCCGTGCAGAAACGTGCGATCTCATTCTGCCAGGAGCGTCTGGGAAGCTATCTTCTCATCAAACGAATAGCCGAACTCTATGGCAATAGCTTACCTGGGTCCTTGTTCGGAGAAATAGCTACCGTATCGAATGATGGGGTCTATAAAAGCGGCGTATGAACCGAGGCGGCCCAATTCCAAACGTAACATCGCAACTCTTTGCGGATACTGGCAGCAGAAGCGGCTGAGCCAATGAAGCTGGCTAGAGAAGACTGACCACGGATGGTCGAGCTCCCACACCCCCTCCAGGCTGACCAGCGAAAGTTCTGCGAACAGTGTGGCGCAAGCTTCACCTCAAATAGTAGACACCAAACAGGCTCGAATTGCCGTTCTGCGGATTTCCCATGCAGACGGCAGCCCTTCGCGAAGGACATACCTTGACGATCAATCAGCCCACCTCTTCTTTGCCGGCCGGTCTTCCTGATCTGGCGCTTCTCACGGAGAAGGCTGCCGGCACGGGATCCGTCATTGTCTATCAGCCTTATCTCGATCCTTCGCAGCGCAGCCAGCTCGATGCGGCTGCCATGCCGCTCGACATCTCGTTCAATACGCAGGCTACGACCCGCGAATATGAACTCTTCCTCACCCTGCATCAGCATCACGAGGCGATCGGCCTCAGTGACGACGTGTTTTGGGGGCTTCTCTCCAGCAAATTCGAGATGAAGTCGGTGACGAGTTTTCCGTCTTTTGTCACGGAGGCGGAAAAGGCCAGGGCAGAAGGTGCGGACGCCTATCTTTACAACCCGCTGATCGGCCACGCGGCGATCTACAGCAACGTCTGGGAACATTCGCTGCTTGGCGGTYATCCCGGCATGGACCCGATCTTCCTGCATATCCAGGAGCTAGGCCATCCGATCGCACCGCCACAAGACAAAACTGCCTTCGCGTTCTGCAACTATTTCTGCGGCAACAGGAAGTTCTGGTCCGGATATTTCGCCTTCTGCGAATGCATTCTGGAATCGCTGGAAAATGAAGCGCGCCTCGGCACGCCGGCGGGCACTGCCTATGCCGGTTCGGCGCACTATTCACGCGACGCCAACGCGACGATGCGTCCCTTCGTGATCGAGCGCCTGCTCGGGCTCTATGTCCAGCAAGCTGCTGCCAAAGGATTGAAGATCGCCGCCTTCGTGCCGGCGCCTGCCGATTTCGAGTGGAAGTTCGGCGTCCGCCTCGGCCGGATGCTGCATGGCCTCTTCGCCGCCAAGGAAGCTTTTCTGCGGAGCCGTGACGAGGCTCTCCTGACCTCGTGGCAGCAAGGTCGCCAGCCGCTCATCAAGCAGCCGCACCTGATCTGGGGGGCTGATGATCCGCCCGGCTGGATGCCGCGCGGCCAATTTATCGGTGGCCGCGAATTGATGCGCGCCTATGCCCAGCAGGCGTCAGGCGCTTCCCCGGTACAGCAGCAGCCGGTGCGGACGGAAAGGCCCGCTGTACCAGCCGCGCCGAAGATCGACCAGCAGCTGCGCAACCTGTTGCAGCCCTTTGCCGGCGGATGGCAGGCACACCGGGACCGTCATTGCATCTGGATCGTGACGCCCGACAACTACAATCACAGCCACGCCTTCGACGAAGTCGCGCTTGGCCTACAGGGCGCCTTCGAGGAACTCGGCGGCTCGGCACCGATCACCCGGGACATGAACGCATTCGCCGGCCGTGCGCCGATCATCTATGGCGGCAATCTTCTCCCCGCCGAAATCGTCAGCCATCTGCCGAAGGACAGCGTCATCATCAATCTCGAGCAGGTGTCCGAAGAAAGCATCTGGATCAATTCGCGCTACACCTCGATCCTGAAGTCGTTTCCGGTTCTCGACTACAGCCCGCGCAACCGGGAAAATCTCGCCGCCAAGGGCATTGATCACGCCGGCGTGCTCGAAATCGGCTATAGCCGCTGCCTCAGCCAGATACAGCACGCCGCCGTCAAAGATATCGACGTGCTCTTCTACGGCTCGATGAACGAACGCCGCCACCATATCCTGAAGACGCTGAAGGACGGCGGGCTCAAGGTCGAGCACCTCTTCAACATCTATGGCGCGGAACGCGATGCGGCGATTGCCCGCGCCAAGATCGTGATCAACATCCATCATTATGCGAGCGGCGTCTTCGAGATCGTGCGCATTTCCTATCTGCTCGCCAATCGCGTTTGCGTGCTGACGGAAGGCGACATCCGCGATCCGGACCTCCAGTCCTTCATCGGCGGCTTGGCAATTGAGCCCTATGACGACATGATCGAGCGCTGCTACAAGCTGATCGCAAATGCCGACGAGCGCGATGCCATTGCCGCGAAGGGCCTTGCGGCCATGCAGAGCCGCTCGCAGGCGGACATGCTGATGAGCGTCATGAGGGCGGGCGCTTGATGAAGGCCGCAAAAAGGTAAGTCATGCGTATTGAGATTTCGGCCATCGAGGGCATCGTTGCGATCACGCCGCCACGCTTCGGCGATCACCGCGGCTACTTCTCCGAGGTATTCAAGGATGCCTGGTTCCGGGAAAATGTGGCTGACGTCACGTTCATCCAGGACAATGAATCGCTTTCGGCGCAGACCGGCACCGTCCGGGGGCTGCATTTCCAGATACCACCCTTCGCACAGGGCAAGCTGGTGCGCTGCCTTGCCGGCCGGATCATGGATGTCGTCGTCGATATCCGCGAGGGATCACCGAGCTTCGGCAAATGGCTCTCTCAGGAGCTTTCGCCGGAAAACGGCATGCAGCTCTGGGTACCGGCCGGATTCGCACACGGATTCGCAACGCTCGAGCCGAACAGCGTCATCAGCTACAAGGTAACCGCACCCTACAGCCCGCAGCATGATCGGGGCATCGCGTGGAACGATCCGGCGATCGGCATCCGCTGGCCCTTCGATGAGAGAGACATGGTATCGTCCGACAAGGACAAAACGCTGCCGCGGCTCACCGATCTGCCAAGCCATTTTTCCTATTCAACACAGCAACCCAGGGATTGATCGACGATGCGCATCCTGGTCACGGGCGGAGCGGGCTTCATCGGATCGGCATTGGTGCGTCATCTCGTCGGCGAGATCGGCGCCGAGGTCCTGAATGTCGACACGCTGACCTATGCCGGCAATCTGGCGTCACTAAAATCCGTCGAATCGGCGCCGAACTATCAATTTCTGCGCGCCGACATCTGCGACCGCGCCAGGATGCAGGAAGCATTCGCGTCCTTCCGCCCTGATATCGTCATGCATCTCGCGGCCGAGAGCCATGTCGACCGCTCGATCTTGGGCGCGGCCGATTTCATCCAGACCAACATCGTCGGCACATTCAGCCTGCTGGATGCCGCACGGCACTATTGGGATGAGCTTGACGCTCGCCGCAAGAGCGCCTTCCGCTTTCTGCATGTCTCGACGGACGAGGTCTACGGCTCGCTCGGCGACGAGGGCCTCTTCGAGGAGACGACGCCTTACGATCCGTCCTCGCCCTACTCTGCCTCCAAGGCCGCCAGCGACCATCTGGCGATCGCCTGGCATCGAACCTACGGCCTGCCCGTCGTCGTCTCCAATTGCTCCAACAACTACGGCCCGTTCCATTTCCCCGAAAAGCTCATTCCGCTGATGATCCTGAACGCGCTGGAGGGCAAGCCTCTTCCGGTTTACGGYAATGGCGCGAATGTCCGCGACTGGCTCTATGTCGAAGACCACGCCCGCGCGCTCTTCACGATCGCATCCAGAGGGCGCCCCGGCGAAAAATACAATGTGGGCGGCCGCAATGAGCGCAGGAACATCGATGTCGTTCATCGCATCTGCGCTATTCTCGACGGCGTCTACAGTGACAGGGGACCGCATGCACGTCTGATCACCAACGTCACGGACCGCCCCGGACACGACGCACGCTATGCGATCGATGCCTCCAAACTCGAAAGCGAACTCGGCTGGAAGGCGCAAGAGACCTTCGAAACCGGCATCGAGAAGACCGTGCACTGGTACCTGGAAAACGAATGGTGGTGGCGGCCGCTGCGCGAAAACGTCTACTCCGGCGAACGCCTCGGCGTTTTCAAGGGACGATAAGCGATGCGCATTGCCGTCACCGGCAAACAGGGCCAGATCGTTCAGTCGCTGCTCAGACGTGGCGCCGAAATGGGCGTCGAAATCAGCGCGGTCGGGCGCCCGGAAATGGACCTCGCGGATCCTGCAAGCATCGCAGCCGCCTTCTCGGCTCTGCGCCCGGATGTGATCGTCTCCGCCGCCGCCTATACGGCGGTCGACAAGGCYGAGAGCGAACCCGAGCTTGCTTTTTCCGTCAACGCGGCAGGCGCCGGGGCGGTTGCCGAGGCTGCTGCGCGGATCGGCGCCCCGGTCATCCACATTTCGACCGACTACGTCTTCAGCGGTGACAGGGCCTCCGCGTATTCCGAAGAGGATGCGACGGCGCCGATCTCCGTCTATGGGCGTTCGAAGCTCGCGGGCGAGGAGGCCGTCGCGGCGGCGAACCCGAACCACGTCATCTTGCGCACCGCCTGGGTCTATTCGCCCTTTGGCGCCAACTTCCTGAAAACGATGCTGCGGCTTTCCGAGACGCGCGATCATCTTCGCGTTGTCGCCGATCAGACAGGATGCCCGACCTCGGCACTCGACATCGCCGACGCGATTCTTGCGATCGCAACCCGTGTCGTAGCGGACCCTGAGCCATCGCTCCGCGGCACCTTTCACCTGACCGGCAGCGGCGAAGCAAGTTGGGCGGACTTCGCCGAAGAGATATTCGCGGAGCTTCATAAATCCGGCGGTAGAAACGTCGGCGTCGAGCGCATCCCGACGGCGGACTATCCGACACCGGCCAAGCGTCCCGCCAATTCACGTCTCAACGGCGACAAGCTCGCCAGAACATATGGAATCCGGCTCCCGGAGTGGAAGCCGTCCATGGCGATTGTCATGCAAGACCTTTTGAACAAGGGTCTTTAAGGAGATGGGCATGAAGGGAATTATTCTCGCCGGCGGCACAGGCACGCGTCTGCATCCGATCACGCAGGCCGTCTCGAAACAGTTGATGCCGGTCTACGACAAACCGATGATCTACTATCCGCTGACGACACTCATGCTCGCAGGCATCAGGGAGTTGCTGATCATCACCACGCCTCACGACGTCGAAGCCTTTAAGCGCCTTCTCGGCGACGGCTCGCAATGGGGAATTTCGCTGACCTACGCCGTGCAGCCGAGCCCGGACGGCCTCGCCCAGGCCTTCATCATCGGCGCCGACTTCGTGCACGGCGACAGCTCGGCACTGGTTCTCGGCGACAACATCTTCTACGGGCACGGACTGCCGGAAATCATGAAATCGGGCACGAGTCGGCGGGAAGGCGCGACGGTGTTCGCCTATCACGTCACCGATCCGGAACGCTATGGCGTTGTCGGCTTTGACGAAAAGATGAATGCGCTGTCGATCGAAGAGAAGCCGAAGAAGCCAAAATCGAACTGGGCGGTGACCGGCCTCTATTTCTACGACCAGCACGTGGTCGATATCGCCGCCAACCTGAAGCCATCCCCGCGCGGCGAACTGGAAATCACCGACGTCAACCGCACCTATCTCGAGCGCGGCCAGCTCTTCGTGGAGCTGATGGGCCGGGGCTATGCCTGGCTCGATACCGGCACGCCGGACAGCCTGCTCGATGCCGCAGGTTTCGTCAGCACGCTGGAGAAACGCCAGGGCTTCAAGATCGCCTGCCCCGAAGAAGTCGCCTGGCGCATGGGTTACATCTCGCAGAACGACCTCGCCAAGCTCGCGGAGAAGCTCGGCAAGAGCGCCTACGGCCAGTATCTTACGAAGCTGTCCCCGGATTGGTGAGCTATCGGGCCGGCGCCGCGTCGCAGACGTGCAGTTGGATGCGTCGACGAGCGCCCGATGTTGTTCCGCGCCCAGCATGCCAGTCGTGGCGTGACCCTGGAAACGGTTACAGGTTTTTGATTCAGGTGCTTGGGAATTCCGCCAGCCGGGCGGCGTAACGCGCCATGGTGTCGACTTCGAAATTGACGAAATCGCCGGCCTTGCGATCGCCCCAGGTGGTCACCTCGAGCGTGTGGCGGATGAGCAGCACGTCGAAATCCGTGCCGTCGACCGCATTGACCGTCAGCGAGGTGCCGTCGAGTGCAATCGAACCCTTGGGGGCGACGAATTTCGCTAGATGTTCAGGCGCGCGCAGACGGTAGCGCGTGGCGTCGCCCTCTGCAGTCACCGAGAGGATTTCCGCCTTGCCGTCGACATGGCCGGAAACGATGTGGCCGCCGAGTTCATCGCCGATCTTCAGCGACCGTTCGAGATTGACGCGGCTGCCCTCCTGCCAGGTGCCGATCGTCGTCAGCCGCAGCGCCTCTTCCCAGGCCTCGACCTCGAACCAGCGGCCGTTGCTGCCCTCGGTCGGAAGGGCGGTGACAGTCAGGCAGATGCCGGCGTGAGAGATCGAGGCGCCCACGTCGATGGTTGAGGGATCATAGGCGGTCGCGACCCGCAGCCGGATACCTTCCTTCAGCGGGGAAACGGATTCGACCGTGCCGATATCGGTGACTATTCCGGTGAACATCAAAGCCCTCTTTCGTATTCGTCCAGGCGATCGCCGCCGAACATCAGCGTGCCCGTATGGGCAAAACCCGATGGTATGTCGGTTGCATCAAGCGGAGATTCAATACCGCCCTCGCCGATGACAACAGGCGCCTGATAAAGCTGGATGCGGTCGACGACGCCAGCCTCAAGGAAAAGCCGCGCCGTTTTTGCGCCACCCTCGACCAGAAGCGAGGAAATACCGCGAGTCGCGAGTGCCGGCAGCAGGACTTCCGGATGATAGGGATTGCAATGGACGACCTCGACGCCGGCGGCTTCGAGGGCTGCGCGGCGAGATTCCATCTCTGTGGATGCGATATCCCCCTCTGCCTGCGACAATGATCCTTCCTCACTCGCCACCACGATGACCGGCACCTCCCGCGCCGTCCCGACGAGCTTGCTGGTCAGCGGCAATGCCAGGGAAGGATCGAGGACGACGCGGATCGGCGATTGCGATTCAAGACCTGGCGAACGGACAGTCAGCAGCGGATCATCCGCAATCGCGGTACCGATGCCGACGAGGATCGCATCGGTTTCGGCGCGTAGCGCCTGCACCTGGGCGCGAGCCTCCGGGCCTGTTATCGCCACCTGCCCTGCCCCGTGGCGGCCGATCATGCCATCGGCGGAAACGGCAAGCTTGAGAGTCACATAGGGCCGGTTCTTCGTCTGGCGGGTGAGATAGGCGGCAAGCGACTGCCGGCCCTCCGTCTCCAGCACGCCGGCATCCACCTCTATGCCGGCTTCGCGCAGCATGCCGATGCCGCGGCCGGAGACACGCGGATCGGGATCGGTGACGCTGATGACGACGCGGGCAACGCCATAGGCGATCAGCGCCTCGGCGCAGGGCGGCGTCCTGCCGTGATGCGAGCAGGGTTCGAGCGTCACATAGGCGGTGGCGCCGCGGGCGAGCGCGCCGGCTTCGGCGAGCGCCTGCGTCTCGGCATGCGGGCGGCCACTGAGCGCCGTCACGGCACGGCCGACGATGACGCCGTCCTTGACGATCAGACAGCCGACGGAAGGATTGGTGGCAGTGCGGCCAAGATGCCAGCGCGACAGACGGATCGCCGCCGCCATGAAACGTTCGTCATGCGGCGTGATGCTCATGGCTCACCTGTCCAGCGGGTCGCGGGCGATCTTGGCGTTGATTTCGGAAATGACTTTCTCGAAATCCTCGGCAAGCGAGAAATCCCGATAGACCGAGGCGTAGCGCACGAAGCCGACATCATCGAGGCTCTTCATGGCTTCCAGCACCTGAAGGCCGATCTGCTCGGAGGAGATCTCGGTCTCGCCGGAGCTTTCAAGCCGCCGGACGATRCCGGAGACGGCGCGCTCTATGCGGTCCCGCTCGACGGGGCGTTTGCGTAGCGCCACTTCGAAGGAGCGCACCAGCTTGTCGCGGTCGAAGGGCACCTTGCGGCCGGTCTTCTTGATGACCATCAGCTCGCGCAGCTGCACGCGCTCGAACGTGGTGAAGCGGCCGCCGCAATCCGGACAGATGCGCCGCCGGCGGATGGATGTGTTGTCCTCCGCCGGGCGCGAATCCTTGACCTGGGTATCTTCCGAACCGCAATAGGGGCAGCGCATCCCTGCTCCTTATCCCAAGTAATCATACATGGGGAAGCGGTCGGTGAGGCTAACCACCTTGCCGCGCACCGCGGCTTCGACGGCGGCGTTGCCTTCATCGGAATTGGCGACCTTCAGGCCGTCGAGAACCTCGACGATCAGATTGCCGATCTCGCGGAATTCGGCTTCCTTGAAGCCGCGGGTCGTGCCGGCCGGTGCGCCGAGGCGCACGCCCGAGGTGACGAAGGGCTTTTCCGGATCGAAGGGAATGCCGTTCTTGTTGCAGGTGACGTAGGCGCGGCCGAGAGCTGCCTCGGCGCGCTTGCCGGTGGCGTTCTTCTTGCGCAGGTCGACCAGCATCAGATGGTTGTCGGTGCCGCCGGAGACGACGTCAAGGCCGCCCGATATCAGCGTTTCGGCAAGCGCCTTGGCGTTCTTGACGACCTGGGCGGCATAGTCCTTGAATTCCGGCTGCAACGCCTCGCCGAAGGCAACAGCCTTGGCAGCGATGATGTGCATCAGCGGACCACCCTGCAGACCCGGGAAGACAGCCGAATTGAACTTCTTCGCCAGATCCTCGTCATTGGTGAGGATGACGCCGCCGCGCGGGCCGCGCAGCGACTTGTGGGTCGTCGTTGTCGCGACATGGCAATGCGGGAATGGCGACGGATGAACACCACCGGCAACGAGGCCGGCAATATGGGCCATGTCGACCATGAGGTAAGCGCCGACCGAGTCGGCGATCTCGCGGAAGCGCTTCCAGTCCCAGATGCGGGAATAGGCAGTGCCGCCGGCGATGATGAGCTTCGGCTTGGTTTCCTCGGCCTTGCGGGCGACTTCATCCATGTCGAGCAGGTTGTCGCCTTCGCGCACGCCGTAGGAGACGACGTTGAACCACTTGCCGGACATGTTGACCGGCGAACCATGCGTGAGATGGCCGCCCGAATTCAGGTCGAGACCCATGAAGGTGTCACCCGGCTGCAGCAGTGCCAGAAACACGGCTTGGTTCATCTGCGAACCGGAATTCGGCTGGACGTTGGCGAAATTGACGCCGAACAGCTTCTTGGCGCGCTCGATCGCCAGTTCCTCGGCGATATCGACGAACTGGCAGCCGCCGTAATAACGCTTGCCGGGATAACCCTCGGCATATTTGTTGGTCATGATGGAGCCCTGGGCTTCCAGCACGGCGCGGGAGACGATGTTCTCAGAAGCGATCAGTTCGATCTCGTGCCGTTGGCGACCGAGTTCCTTTCCGATCGCGCTGAAAATGTCCGGATCGACGTCCGCAAGCGAGCGATTGAAGAAGGATTCGGTGGAAGCATTGGTCATGGGCGGGCTCCTCAACTGGAATGCGCTGAGGTATTAGCCTTCCGCCGTGGCGAGGGCAATACGAAGAACGACATTTGCTGAGCAAAGCGCGCGCTCACGCTCTTTTGCGGTCGCGCCGCGCCGATACTTGGCGACCACATCGAGGAGCGTCTCCTCGGACATAAAAAAACCGCGCCCGAAAGCGCGGTTCTCAAATTGCGATGCAGAGGTCGCCGCTTACTGGACCGGCTGTTCCATGCCAGCCGTGGTGTCGAGCGCCAGCTCGGCATTGCCGTCCATCTGATAGATGTCGTCGCGGAACTGGACGATGCCGTCGGGCATGCCCCAGGCGGAGATATAGACGAAATAGACCGGAACTTCCGTGGCGAGCTTGACCGGCGTGTTGACGCCGGTTGCGATCACCTGCTCCATCTGCTGGCGGTTCCAGCCGGGGGTCTCGCGCAAGAGCCAGTTCGACAAGTCGCGCACGTTCTGGACGCGGACACAGCCCGACGATTCAAAGCGCATCAGCTTGTTGAACAGGCCCTGCTGCGGCGTGTCGTGCATATACTCGCCGTTTTTGTTGTAGAAGTTGATCTTCGTCGACGCCATGGCGTTGGTCTTGCCGGGGTCCTGACGGAACATCAGGTTCGGCGCCTCGCCGTTCCAGTCGATGGTCTCGGGGGCGACTTCATTGCCCTTGCCGTCGATCAGGCGGATGGCGTTCTTTTCGAGATAGGTCGGATCCTTGCGCATCAGCGGCATGATGTCTTTCTCAACGATCGAGCGCGGCGCAGTCCAATAAGGATTGAGGATGACCTCGTAAATCTTCGAATTGACGAGATGCGTCGGGCGGCTGAGGCGGCCGACAACCGCGGTGTGGCGCGTCGCGACACTGCCGTCCTCGACAGCCTCCACATAGGCGGCCGGGATGTTGACCATCAGGTGACGGCGGCCCATGTCTTCAGGGAAGGTCTGCAAACGGACGACGTTGGTGTTCAGCTGCTGCAGGCGGACATCGGCGGGGATGTTCATCGCCTTCAGCGTGAATTCGCCGAGAACACCATCGGCCGGCAGGCCGTGACGCGCCTGGAAGCGCTTGACGGCGCCGTCGACATAGGAATCGAAGGCGTTGGACAGGCCGGCTTCGCGCGGCAGGTCGCCGGTGATCGCGAGACGCTGGCGCAGCGCCTGGACGGCGGGAGAGCTGACACCGAGCTGCAGGCGCTGATCACCGGGATTGACCTCAGGCCAGCCACCGGCTGCGGCAATCTGCTGATACTGCATGATCGCCTGCTGCGCGCTTGCGACCGACTGCGGGCCGAGGATCGGCGTGTTGGAAACCATGGCGTTTGCCGTGCGCGAAGCCGCCTTGGCGTCGAACTGGTCGTCCCAGTTGCCGCGGCGCGGCGCATTGATCAGCGTATCGAGCGCCGATTGCGCGAATGCCGGCGCGGCAAGCGCGCTGGCGCCAACCGTTGCCGCAGACGCAAGGAAGGCGCGGCGCGAGAGAGCTTCAATTCCGTTTTTCTTCGACATAGTCCCAACCACTGACTGCGGCGATAAAGAAATGCCGCGGTTCTTTGCGATATCACTGCGCTTTAACGCAGATCCCAGTCCATTCGTTGTCCGGCGCATCAAAAAATTCCGCTTGCCCCATCACAAGATTGCGATGCGACAGCCTGAGCATTCCTGATCGGCACATTGAAAGCACCGGTTGTTAAGCCTTCCGCTGCCACACCAATATGGCCAATTCGTGTTGTCGGGCCGGAAGGCAGACTGCCGACTGCCGGAAACAGGACGCGACGAAGCATATGATGGGGTAAAGCGTGCCGGTTAATAACGGCTAAAAAACGGCTTGAATACAGGCCTTTGTGCTTGCCTGCCATGCGTTGCAAAGATGCCACGCGGATGCAAACGGCAAATCGGACGTGCAGGGAACACGTCCGATTTTCTGCGACCCTGAAAGGAGGTCAGGGGTCTTAGAGACGGTAGAGGATCTGGTCGTTCCAGAAACGGTCCAGACGCTGGAGCAGTTTGTTCATCTGGGTGAACTCGTCGGTGCCGATGCCGCCGACCTTGTCGATCGAGGCGATGTGGCGTTCGTAAAGCTTGGCCACCGTTTCGGCGATGTCCTGGCCGGTTTCGGTCAGGCTGATGCGGACCGAGCGGCGGTCGATGCGCGAGCGCTGATGGTTGATGAAGCCGAGATCGACTAGCTTCTTGACGTTGTAGGAGACGTTGGAGCCGAGATAGTAGCCACGCGAGCGCAGCTCGCCGGCGGTTAGCTCGGAATTGCCGATGTTGAAAAGGAGCAGCGCCTGGATGGCGTTGACGTCGCTGCGACCCTGACGGTCGAATTCGTCCTTGATGACGTCGAGAAGACGACGGTGCAGACGTTCAACGAGATGAAGGGATTCCATGTAAAGATCACGGATGTCGTGGTCCTGCTGGTCACGGAAGGTCGATACCGCCTGCGGCTTGATTTTCGTGTTCATATTGACTGCCTCACTGTTTGTTTGGCGGTGTGTTTTCTTCCCGCCTTGAGTGAGACCCTATCGAATACATATAAAATTCGACTTAAACCGCAGGCTTAACGGAGCCTTACCGGTAACCCCACGTTGTCTCAGGGTAAATCAACACTTACCTGGCGGCGGTGACGGCGCTTTTCCAGCCACAGCAGCAGGCGGAAAATCAAGTAGACGACGGCGACCATGACATGCAACAGGATGATCATCTGGTTGGGGCCGAAAATATCCGGCAGCAGGCCATACATGAGGATTTGTCCGCCGGCAGCCAGCACCCAGATGACCGGTCCCCAGGAGACGGTGAGCCAGAGGCCGAGGGAGGCGACGGGGAAGAGCACGGCGAGGCTGGTGCTCGCCACCTTCCACGGCAGGCTCAAAAGATCGAAGCGACCGGCGCCGACCAGCGAATAGCCGACGAGCATCGCCCAATATTGCAGGCCGAACCAGAAGCAGGATACGGCAACCAGTCTCAGGAAGAGAATGAAGAGGATATCCGCCAGTGTGCGTTTCGGTATCGTCGGGGAATCGGTTTCCATAGCGCAGACATCGGTTTGGGGTTGCATCTTCACAAGGGCGCCCGAGCGTCTGGCAAGACGCGCCAAGGACGCTCTATAGCATTGAGTTGGCGCATAACCCCGAAAATCCACTCCGATTTTCGGGGTTATGCGCCAGAGGTTTTTCCGCCGCGGCCAATCGTCCGGTTTGGATTTTCCAGGCGCCATGATAATGAGCGCTCCGATAAATGGAATGGGCCAAGGACAGATATCATGCAGGACAGGACGCATCTCGTCGACGACATCACCGGTCATCGCCGCATGCGGCGCAACCGCAAGGCGGATTGGACACGCCGGCTGGTGCAGGAGAACCGGCTGACCGTCGACGACCTGATCTGGCCGATCTTCATCGTGCCGGGCTCTGGCATCATCGATCCGATCCCGGCCATGCCGGGCGTCAACCGGATGAGCATCGACAAGGCCGTGGAAGCCGCGCGGGAAGCCGCCGGCCTCGGCATTCCGGCGCTTGCCACCTTTCCAAATATCGAAATGGAACTGCGCGACGAGACCGGTTCGAACAGCCTCGAGGCCAACAACCTGATCAACATGGCGACGGCGGCGATCAAAAAGGCGGTGCCTAATATCGGCGTCATCACCGACGTCGCGCTCGATCCCTTCACCAGCCACGGCCATGACGGCATCCTCAGAGGCAGCGAGATCGTCAACGACGAGACGGTCGACCAGGTGGCGCGCGCCGCCGTGATGCAGGCGGATGCCGGCGCCGACATCATCGCGCCGTCGGAGATGATGGACGGACGCATCGGCGCGATCCGCATGGCGCTCGATGCGGCCGGCCACCAGAGCGTCGGCATCATGAGCTATGCGACCAAATTCGCCTCCGCCTTCTACGGTCCCTATCGCGAGGCGATCTCGACGGGCGGGCTGCTGAAAGGCGACAAGAAGACCTATTATATCGACCCTGCCAACGGCACCGAGGCAATCCGCGACGCGGCCCTCGACGTCGAGGAAGGCGCCGACATGCTGATGGTCAAGCCCGGCCTGCCCTATCTCGATATCTGCTGGCGGATGAAGGAGGCCTTTGGCCTGCCGACCTTCGCCTACCAGGTTTCCGGCGAATATACGCAGATCAAGGCGGCGGCGAKGAATGGCTGGATCGATGGCGAGCGGGCGATGCTCGAAACGCTGCTGTCGTTCAAGCGGGCGGGATGCGACGGTGTCCTCACCTATTTTGCAGTCGAAGTGGCGAAAATTCTCGCAAAGCGGTGACTGCATAATTCCATAAATCGGAATCGATTTAAGGATAAAATTATGCAGCGATTCAAAGTGCTACAGCGTCCTTTGCGCATCTCAAAAGACGCGCGGCGCTGTAGTGCATGATGCCGAAAAGTGTCCGCGGTTTTCGGACGACATCATGCTCCATTTCTTTGATTTAGATGCGGATGGTTTTAGGCCGATCCGGCCTAAAACCATCCGCATCTGGGGCAGATTATTGCATTTTGCCCTGCCGATACCATATCAGCKGCATCGCTTTTCCTGAGGAGATTGAGATGAGCTACAACCCCAATCCGCTTTATGCCGCACCGGAGGACTGGCGCGCCTATAGCGGCGTGTTGAGCCGCCGGGTCTTCGCTTTCATTCTCGACTATGTCATCGTGGCGCTGCTGTGCATTCCCGCGGCGATCGTGCTGTTCTTCCTGTCGATCGTCACGCTCGGGCTCGGCTTCTTTCTCTACCCTGCCCTCTTCGTCATCGTCGCCGGCATTTACTTCGGCCTGACTGTGGGCGGGCCGAGCCAGGCCTCGCTCGGCATGCGCGCGATGGGGATAGCGATCGTGCGTGTCGACGGACGGCCGATGGATTTCATGACAGCGATCGTGCATCTGGCACTGTTCTGGATCCTCAACTCGGTGCTGACGCCGCTCATTCTGCTTGCCGGCCTGTTTATCGAACGCAGCCGTCTCATCCACGACCTGCTTGTGGGCACGGTGACGGTGCGCACAGCCTGAGACTTTGGCTGAGAGACTCAAACTGAGACTAGGGG
Source organism: Rhizobium sp. 01N447_2 (assembly GCF_056399245.1). Lineage (NCBI taxonomy): Bacteria > Pseudomonadati > Pseudomonadota > Alphaproteobacteria > Hyphomicrobiales > Rhizobiaceae > Rhizobium > Rhizobium sp. 01N447_2. The sequence goes on along the minus strand of NZ_JBFTQY010000013.1, from coordinate 31,755 downwards.
CGGAGACCAAATAAAGTCTCCGCCTTCCCTTTGCCGGCGGGCGCCGGCGCTCCATATCTAAACTTAGAAGACTGATATGAAGGGCGAAACGCGCCCCGCTGTTGACGTTTTTTATTCTTAGGTCATGCTGTCAGGAAACGGCACGGTCTCGACAGGGAAAATTCCGCGACAAATGAATACGCAGACGACGCCATCCCCGCAGTTTTATCTGACGGCTCCGGCTGCGTGTCCGTACCTGCCGCATGAGATGGAGCGAAAGGTGTTCACCCATCTGGTCGGCCCGCGCGCCGCCGAGATGAACGATATCCTGACGCAGGGCGGTTTCCGCCGCTCGCAGAACATCGCTTATCGCCCGGCCTGCGAATCCTGTCGCGCCTGCGTTTCCGTGCGAATTCTCGCCCAGGAATTCGAGCCGACCAAATCGATGAAACGGGTGCTTGCCGCCAATTCCGACGTCATCGCCACCGAATTCGCAGCCCAGCCTTCCAGCGAGCAATATTCACTCTTCCGACGCTATCTCGATTTTCGCCACCAGCAGGGCGGCATGTCCGACATGACCGTGCTCGACTATGCCATCATGGTGGAAGACACGCATGTGAATACGAGAATCATCGAATACCGCCGGCGCGAAGAAGGATCCGGACTGGAGCAGCGGCCGAAGGGCGAGTTGCTTGCCGCTGCGCTGACCGACACGATGAGCGACGGGTTGTCGATGGTCTATTCCTATTTCAATCCGGCACTCGAGCAGCGTTCGCTCGGCACTTTCATGATTCTCGACCATGTCAGGCGCACGAAAGCGCTGGGACTGCCGCATGTCTACCTCGGCTACTGGGTTCAAGGGTCGCGGAAAATGGACTACAAGACGCGCTTCCAGCCGCAGGAGCATCTGACCCCGCGCGGCTGGGAACGTTTCGATCCCGAGTCCATGCCCGAGAGCACCCACGACTGAATGTTCCCCACCGCTCTTTCCGACCATCGGAAGGGCCTGCTGCTGACGGCGATCGGCGGGCTGGCGCTTTCCGTGGATATCCCGCTCATGCGGCTCGCTGACGGCGAGCTGTGGTCGATCCTTGCCGCGAGAAGCATCGCGACCCTTGGCGTGACGCTTCTGGCCGCGGCAGCGCTGCGGATTGCGAAAGGGCGATGGCCAGTGCTCGTGCCGGGCTGGCCGGGTCTTGTCACCGGCCTGCTCTACAGCCTGACGACGGTGGTCTTCCTTCTCGCCGTTTTCAACACCTCGACCGCCAATGTCGTTTTCATCGTCGCCTTCAATCCGATGTTCGCCGCGCTTCTTTCCTGGATTTTCCTCAAGGAGCGGCCGGCCCTAGCAACGCTGCTCGCCATGGCGGCGATGACCTTCGGCGTCGGCCTGATCGTGCGGGACGGGCTTTCGGGCGGCCATCTCTTCGGCGATGCCATGGCGCTGCTTACCGCCTTCATGATTGCCGCCGCCATCACCATCAGCCGCGCCTCCCGCCGGGAGATGGGCTTCGTCTCGCTGCTTTCGACGGTGCTGCCGGCGGCGGTCGGGCTGATCTCGGTCATGCCGGCTGGCGGTTTTTCGATCGAGCATCCCGCCTGGATCCTCTTCAACGGCGCGGTGATGATGCCGCTTGCCCTCTGGTGCCTGGCGACCGGGCCGCGTTACCTCTCCGCGCCTGAAGTCGGCATGTTCTACCTGCTCGAAACCGTGCTCGCACCGATCTGGGTGTGGCTGATCTTTGCGGAAACGCCGGCGCCGATGACACTGGTCGGCGGCGGCATCCTGGTGGCGGCGATCGCAGCCCATTCCGTCTGGATGGTGCGGAGGAAAAGCATCGTTCAAATGGCAGGCTAGGACGTTGTCGCCTGCTCCGCCTCATGTTATAACGCCGTTATCACAGAGGACAAAACGATGAACGTCACAATCCGCAAGATCGGAAATTCCGAGGGTGTTATCATCCCCAAAGAGGTGCTGCAGCGGTTGGGCCTGAGCAGCGGCGACAGCCTCGAACTGCGAGAGATCGAGGGTAATATTCAGCTTGTACCGGAATCGGCGGATCTTGCCGAGCAAATGCGGGCGGCCCGCATCGGTATGGAAAAATATCGGGTGGCACTCCGCGAACTCGCGAAATGATACAGCTTAAGTGGCTGAGCCGCCAAGCGATTGAAAATATGCACGATGAGCAAATCGCCGAGCATGGCGGTTTGCCTGGCCTGCGGGATGCCAATGCATTGGAAACCAGCTTGGCGCGCCCGCTTAACAAGGCTGCATACGGCGAGACCGACATCTTCATACTCGCCGCAGCCTATCTCTATGCCATTGTTAGAAACCACCCATTCGTGGATGGAAACAAGCGTACCGGCTATCTCGCGGCGTTTACGTTTCTCTACATCAACCGCTATGTCATCAATGCCGACAACGCGCAGGTCATTGCATTTGTACTAGAGGTAGCCGCCGGCGAGATCGACGAAGAAGGTGCGACCCGCTTCCTTCGAGATTTCAGCATACCGCTCAACCCGTCGCCTTGAACTGCTGCTGCTCCAGTTCCCTGCCAAGCCCTTCGACCACATGCGCCCAGCCTTGCCGGGTCTTTTCCTCGTGCTCGGCCCATTCGGCGCACATTTCGTGGGTCAGCGTCAGACGGCTGCCGCCCCCGAGAGGCTCGATATTTATTTCAACGCGGTCGCAATTGTGGTCGTGCTCCTCGACGGAAAAGCTGAAGACCATGCGCTGCGGGCGCTTCAGTTCCAGGAAAACACCCTGGTGAAAGGCGTCGCCGGTCGGGCGGCGGTCGACGACGAAGAAACGGCCGCCGACATGCGGATCGATATCGGCGCGGATGACATGACCGTCATCCGTCGCAAACAGGAAACGGCGGGCGATTTCAGGGTTGAGCCAGGCGTCGTAGACGACAGCAGGCGGCACCCCGTAGGTGTGGCTGACATGCAATTTGATGGTGCTGGCGGGCATCGATTTTCCTCCGGTAACGGCGCGCACACTCCTCCCGTGCGCGGCCTGCGGCCATTCCGTCCGCCTCCGGAGCCGGCCTGCTCATATTTTTGCTAACAGGATTGAGATAGAGGAATTGTCGCGGCCGCCAAGAGTCGGGCGCGGAATTTACTGCATCATTCCTTCAAGCGGACTCGATTGAGAGATAGATATCCAGCAATTCAAAGTGTTACAGCGTCCTTTGCGCGTCTGAAAAGACGCACAACGCGGTCGTGCTTTAGCCGGCGAATTTGCCGCTGCGCGGGAAGCCCTTCGGCACGGTGCGACCGGCGGTGGCGCGGTCGGCCAGCCACTCTGCGAGCTCGTCCTTGTTCTTCGTGAAGGTGCGGCCGGCGCTGTCTTCCCAGATGAGGCCGTCTGATATCGCGAAGCAGCGGACGTCGGAAATGCCGCCATCCTTGTAACGCTGCAGGCGCACGCCCTTGCCGCGCGACATTTCCGGCACCTGCGCCAGCGGGAAGACCAGCAGCTTGCGGTTTTCACCGACGACGGCGACATGGTCGCCGCTGACAGGCACGAGCAGTTGCGTTTCCTCGGGCAGCGCGACGTTCATGATCTGCTTGCCCTTGCGCGTATTGGCGACCAGTTCAGCCTCCGGAACGACGAAGCCGTTGCCGGCGGTCGAGACGATCAGCTGCTTGCGCGAGGGATCATGCAAGAATGCGGTCAGCACCGCCTGGTCGTTATCCATATCGACCATGATGCGCAGCGGTTCGCCGTGACCGCGGCCGCCCGGCAGCTTGTCGCCGCCGAGCGTGAAGGCCTTGCCGCCTGTCGTGACGATCAGAATCTTGTCCGTGGTCTGTGCCGGGAAGGCGATCTTCAAGCCGTCACCTTCCTTGAAGGTCAGTGTCGCCGTGTCGGCGATATGGCCCTTCAACGCGCGGATCCAGCCCTTTTCGGAAATGACGACGGTGATCGGTTCCTTCTCGATCATTGCCTGCTGGACTGCTTCCTCGTCGGTCTCGGGCGCGTCGGCAAACTGGGTGCGGCGGCGGCCGACCTCGGTCGCCTTGGCGAATTTCTTCTTCACTTCGCCGATTTCCCAGGCGACCGTCTGCCACTGCTTGTCGTCGGAGGAAAGCAAAGCTTCGATCTCGCCCTTTTCATTGGTGAGTTCGTCGAATTCCTTGCGGATCTCGAACTCCTCCAGCTTGCGCAAGGCGCGCAGCCGCATATTGAGGATCGCCTCGACCTGATTGTCGGTGAGATCCCAGCGCGCCATCATGACCGGCTTCGGCTCGTCCTCCTCGCGGATGATGCGGATGACCTCATCGATGTTGAGGTAGGCGACCAGCAGGCCGCTGAGGATTTCGAGGCGCCTGTCGATCGCCGCCAGGCGGAAGCGCGAGCGGCGCTGCAGAACTTCGCGGCGGTGGTCCAGCCACTCCTTCAACACCTCGTTCAGCGCCATGACCCGCGGGATGCGGCCCATGGAGAGCACGTTCATGTTGAGCGGGAAGCGGCTTTCGAGTTCCGTCAGCTTGAACATCGATTCCATCAGGATCGTCGGATCGACGCTGCGGGTCTTCGGCACCAGCACGACACGGATGTCTTCGGCCGATTCGTCGCGGATATCTTCCAGCAGCGGCAGCTTGCGGGCGATCAGCAGCTCGGCGATCTTCTCGATCAGCCGCGATTTCTGCACCTGGAAGGGAATTTCGGTGATGACGATCTGGTAGCCGCCGCGGCCGAGATCTTCCGTCTGCCATTTCGCCCGCACGCGGAAACCGCCGCGGCCGGTGCGGTAGCTCTCGATGATGCTGTCGCGGTTGTCGATGATGATACCGCCGGTGGGGAAATCCGGGCCGGGTATGAATTCGACGAGCTTTTCGACTGTTGCATCCGGATGCTTGATCAGATGCAGGGCTGCGTCGCAAAGCTCGTGGGCATTGTGCGACGGGATCGAGGTCGCCATGCCGACGGCGATGCCGGACGATCCGTTGGCGAGCAGGTTCGGGAAGGCGCCGGGAAGAACGACCGGCTCGGAATTCGATTCGTCGTAAGTGTCTCGGAAATCGACGGCATCCTGATCGATGCCTTCGAGCAGCAGTTCGGAGACCGCCGTCATCTTCGATTCGGTGTAACGCATGGCGGCGGGGCTGTCGCCGTCGATATTGCCGAAATTGCCCTGGCCGTTGACCAGCGTGTAGCGCTGCGAGAAATCCTGGGCGAGACGGGCAAGCGCGTCGTAGATCGACTGGTCGCCGTGCGGATGGTAGTTACCCATCACTTCGCCGACGATCTTGGCGCATTTTCTGAAGGCCGAGTTCGGCCTCAGCCCCATCTCGTTCATCGCATAGACGATGCGGCGATGGACAGGCTTCAGCCCGTCGCGCACGTCAGGCAGGGCGCGGTGCATGATGGTCGACAGCGCATAGGCAAGGTAGCGCTGCTCGAGCGCCGCCTTGAGGTCGACCGGTTGGATGTGATCGTCGTCTCCGCCCGAAGGCGGCAAAATCTCTTGTCCCATAGGTTCTGACTAGCCCAGAAGAGGCCGGCGGGCAAGGAATCCGGGCCATTGCAGCTGTGGATGAAGTCTTGGGACTGACATCAAAGGATGAGACAAACGCTCCGCCGCAATTTGGACTTCGTTTGCCGTTCCTTTCAACAGAAATTTAGAAGTCCGCAAATATAAAGCTGGCCTAATCCGTAGTAGCGTAACTGCAGATTTCCAACCGCCACCACGCCACCAGAGGAATCACCCCATGAACTTTTCCCGGACAACGCGGCTGATGCTGTCGGGCGCCGCCTTTTTCTCGCTCGCCGGTTCGGCTTTCGCTCTCGACGGCGCCGATCTGCTGAAGAAGCTCAATGCCGCCTATGCCGTACAGGGCGGAACGATTTCGGCTGACGCAGTCGACATCGACGGCACGACCGCGACGCTGAAGAATGTCAGCGTCAAATCGGCCGGCGGCGAAAGCCTGGCAGTCGGCGAAGTCACCCTTTCCGGCGTCGAAGAAGACGAGGATGGCGGCTATTACATCGAAGAGGCAGCCTTCCCCGATATCAACACCACGAAAGACGGCGTCACGGTCACGGCGCAGGAGCTGACGCTCGGCGGCATCTCGATCCCGGCAACGGCGGGCGGCGACACGCTCGATACCATGATGCTCTACGAAACCGCCCATACAGGCCCGCTGAAGGTGGTCAAGGACGGCGCGGAAATGTTCTCGCTGCTGCAAAGCGACGTCAATCTGACACTGCGCGAAGACGAATCCGGCTTCGATTTCGATGGCGCCTTCAAAAGCATGAAGGCCGATCTCAGCAAAGCCGAGGATCCGCAGAGCAAGGACGCGATCGAGAAGCTTGCCCTGCAGCACATCCAAGGCGACATCACCATGAAGGGTGCCTGGGAACTGGCCCCCGGCACGATCGACATTTCGGAATTCGCCTTCGACTTCACCAACATCGGCAAGCTGAACCTTGGCTTCAAGATCTCGGGCTACACGATGGCCTTCGTAAAGTCGCTGCAGGATGCGATGAAGCAATCCGAAGCCGGTGCGAACAAGGAAGAATCGCAGCAGGCGCTTGGCCTTGCCATGCTCGGCCTGATGCAGCAGCTGTCCTTCGAGGCCGCGCAGGTGCGCTTCGAAGATGCCTCGATTACCAAGCGCGCGCTCGATTATGCCGGTTCGCAGCAGAATATGTCCGGCAAGCAGATGGCGGATTCGCTGAAGGCGATGACGCCGATCATGCTGGCGCAGCTCAATATCCCGGAACTGCAGAACGCCGTTTCGGCTGCCGTCAACACCTTCCTCGACGATCCGAAAAGCCTGACCGTCAAGGCCGCTCCCGAAAAGCCGGTACCGTTCCCGACGATCGTGGGTGCCGCCATGGGCGCTCCGAACACGCTGCCGCAGGTGCTTGGCGTCAAGGTTACCGCCAACGACTGATCGCTTCGATCTTGCGACGAAAGGCCCGGCAGTTCGGTACTGCCKGGCCTTTTCGTTTTCACGCGCGATGACGGGCGACCTCGGCAATGGCGAAGACTGCGATATCAAGCAATTCCTCTAGCGATGCTCCGTCCCTCGCCTGCACCGACATGCCCTGGATGATGGCACGGAGGAACCGTGCCAGCGCGCGGGGGTTCGTCTYGGACTTCATGTCGCCCTCGTGGATGCCGCGCTCGACGACCGAACCAAACAAAAAGCCCGGCGATTTGCCGGGCTTTTGCATTCGGGATCAGACGATCTCAATCCTTCTTGACCGGCGGGATCGGCCGGATCGAGAGCTCGCGCAACTGTGTCGGCGTTGCCGGGCTCGGCGCGCCCATCAGAAGGTCCTGGGCCTGCTGGTTCATCGGGAACAGCGAGATTTCGCGCAGGTTCTTCGCGCCGACGAGCAGCATGATGATACGGTCGATACCGAAGGCAGCACCGCCATGCGGGGGCGCGCCGTACTGGAAGGCACGGTAGAGGCCGCCGAAACGATCCTCGACATCCTGCTGGCTGAGGCCGACCTTCTCGAAGGCGGCAACCATGGTTTCCGGCGACTGGTTGCGGATCGAGCCCGAGGCGATTTCGAAGCCGTTGCAGACGGCGTCATACTGGAACGCCTTGATGGTCAGCGGATCCTGGTTCTGAAGCGCATCGAGGCCGCCCTGCGGCATCGAGAACGGGTTGTGGGCGAAATCGACCTTCTTTTCTTCCTCGCTCCATTCGAAGAACGGGAAGTCGACGATCCAGCAGAGTTCGAAACGGTCGCGATCGACAAGGTTCAGTTCTTCGCCGGCCTTGGTGCGGGCTTCACCGGCAAACTTGTAGAACTTCGCCGGATCGCCGGCAACGAAGAAGCAGGCGTCACCGTCATCGAGGCCGAGCTGGGTACGGATCGCGTCGGTGCGCTCCTCGCCGATGTTCTTCGCAAGCGGGCCGGCGCCCTCGAGCTTGTCACCTTCCTTGCGCCAGAAGATGTAACCGAGACCAGGCTGACCGGTCGACTGCGCCCAAGCATTCATACGATCGCAGAACGCTCTGGAACCGCCGGTCTTTGCCGGGATCGCCCAGATCTCAACCTTCGGGTTCGAGGCGATCATGCCGGCGAAAACCTTGAAGCCGGAGCCGGCGAAATGTTCGGTAACCGCTTCCATGACGATCGGGTTGCGCAGGTCCGGCTTGTCCGAACCATACTTACGGATCGCCTCGTCATAGGGGATGCGCGGCCACTCCTTGGTGACCGGCTTGCCTTCGGCGAACTCCTCGAAAATGTTGGTCATCAACGGACCCATCGTGTTCCAGACGTCTTCCTGGGTCACGAAGCTCATTTCGAGGTCGAGCTGGTAGAATTCGCCCGGCAGGCGGTCGGCGCGCGGGTCTTCGTCGCGGAAGCACGGCGCAATCTGGAAATAGCGGTCGAAGCCCGCCACCATCAGCAGCTGCTTGTACTGCTGCGGCGCCTGCGGCAAGGCATAGAAGGTGCCGGGATGGATGCGGCTCGGCACCAGGAAGTCGCGCGCGCCTTCCGGCGAGGAGGCCGTCAGGATCGGCGTGGTATATTCGGTAAAGCCGACATCGCCCATTTCGCGGCGCATGGCCGAGATGACCTGGGTGCGCTTGACGATGTTCCGGTGCAGCGTTTCGCGGCGAAGATCGAGGAAGCGGTACTTTAGGCGCACGTCTTCGGGATAGTCCGGCTCGCCGAAGACCGGCAGCGGCAATTCCTTGGCGGCGGAGAGGACTTCGATCTCCTGCGCGTAGAGCTCGATCTCGCCTGTCGCCATGGTCTTGTTGACAGTATCGTCGGTGCGGGCCTTGACGAGGCCGTCAATGCGGATGACCCATTCGCCCCGCACGGTTTCCGCCATCTTGAAGGCCGGGCTGTCGGGATCGGCGACGACCTGGGTGATGCCGTAATGGTCGCGAAGGTCGATGAAGAGAACGCCGCCATGGTCGCGAACGCGGTGAACCCAGCCGGAAATACGGACGGTCGAGCCGACATCCGTCTTGCGGAGGGCGGCGCATGTGTGGCTGCGATAGCGATGCATGATCTCAAATCCTGGCATGTGGCTTAAGACGGCAGCAAGGGTTTTCAAAACCCTCAAGCGCCGACAAGAAAATCGGGCGGAAAAGCGCATGGACGCTCCGATTTGTCAAGGCTTGGCGCACGCGGCCGGGCGTTTGACACGCGTTTATGGAGAGGCTGCGACCCGTATGCTGCGGCAGTTTGGCCGCGCTTCCTGTATTGCTGAAGCTGCCGGTCAACTTTACAAGGATCGGCATTCTCACCGTGGAGCCTCCGCATGCCTCTCCTTAGCCGCCGCAACCTTCTCAAGGCATCCGCTGTCGCGGGCGCCTATGGCGTCGGCATCGGCATTGCCAGTAAATTCGGGTTTGCCGAGGCGGCTCCCGAGCCGCAGCTGCTGACGGCGGTGAAGACAGAAGCCGTGCTGACCGAGGCGGGACCGACCAGGGATATCATGAGCTGGGTGCATGACGGCATGCCGCCGATTCTCAGAATGAGGAAGGGGCAACCCTATGCGGCGCGGCTGAAAAACGGGCTCGACGAGCCGACGACAATCCACTGGCACGGCCTTCGCATCGACAACCGCATGGACGGCGTGCCCTTCATGACGCAGCCCTACGTCTATACCGGCGACAGCTTCGACTATGCCTTCACGCCGCCCGATGCCGGCACCTTCTGGTATCATCCGCATTGCAACACGCTGACGCAGATGGGGCACGGCATGACCGGTATCATCGTCGTCGAAGATCCGGCCGATCCGGAGTTCGATGCCGAGGTGGTGCTGAACCTGCGCGACTGGCGGCTGGGCGGCGACGGGCAGTTCATCGCTCCCTTTCGGCCGCGCGACGCTGCCAAGACCGGCACCTACGGCACGGTGCGCACCGCCAACTGGCATCAGGAGCCGCGATATGACGCGCCGGCCGGCGGGCTGGTTCGGCTGCGCATTGCCGTGACCGACGTGACGCGGATCTTCTCGCTGAAAATGGAAGGCGCCGACGCGACCGTGATTGCGATCGACGGCAATCCGGTGCCGAAGCGTTTTTCCCTCGACCTCCTGCAGATCGGACCGGGTCAACGGCTCGATCTTGCCGTGCGCATGCCGGATGGTGAAGGCGCAGTCGCGACGCTCGAGGATATCCGCGGCACGGCGCCGAAGACGATCGCCGGCCTGCGCGCGGTCGGATCATCGTTGAAGCGCGCGATCGGCGATCTTGGGCCGCTTGTCGACAACCCCGTCCCGAAGGCCGATCTTTCCATCGCCGAGCAGATCCCGCTGATACTGAGCGCCACTGCCGAGAATGCCGCCGTCGAAAGCATCTGCGGCACGCTCGGCTACAGTTTCTGGGCAATCAACAAGGTGCCATGGCCAGGCGACACGCCCGATCCGACGGCACCGCTTGCGGAATTGAAGCTCGGCAAGAGCTATGTCTTCAACCTCGAGAATACCACGCCGCATGCCCATCCGATCCATCTGCACGGGATGAGCTTCACGGTGATCTCCTCCTCGACGCGGGAGGTGATGCCGCTGGTGTCCGATACCTATCTCATCCAGCCGGACGAGAAGGTGCAGCTTGCCTTCGTCGCCGACAATCCCGGTGACTGGCTGCTGCATTGCCATATCATCGAGCATCAGAAGACGGGGATGACGAGCTATCTCAGGGTAAGCTGAGGCAGTGCGCCTTCACTGCGGTTGGGCTGTGCTTCGCGCCTTGCCTCAGTTTGGACGTGATTCTTGGCCAGCAATGCTCGAAGCGTATGCTGTTGTATTGACATATCGAACCGAAAGGAGAAGGAAGGTTTAACCGACCTTTTCCTTGCGAATGAAATGATATGATCGAAACAACCGCCGATTTGGCGGCCGCCTGCAAAGAGCTGGCCAAGTCCGACTTCATTACCATCGACACCGAATTCCTGCGCGAAACGACCTTCTGGCCGGAGCTCTGCCTGATCCAGATGGCAAGCCCGACGACGGAAGTTCTCGTCGATCCGCTGGCCAAGGGCATCGATCTCGCCCCCTTCTTCGAGCTGATGGCCGATACGAAGGTGCTGAAGGTCTTTCATGCGGCCCGCCAGGACATCGAAATCATCTTCAATCGCGGCAATCTCATTCCGCATCCGATCTTCGACACGCAGGTCGCCGCCATGGTCTGCGGCTTCGGCGACAGCGTCTCCTATGACCAGTTGGTCAGCCGCATCAAAAACGTCCATATCGACAAGTCGTCGCGCTTCACCGACTGGAGCCGCCGGCCGCTGTCGGACAAGCAGCTGGATTATGCGCTGGCCGACGTCACCCATTTGCGCGACGTCTACCTGTCGCTGAAGGCGGAACTCGATCGTGAAGGTCGCAGCTCCTGGCTCTCCGAGGAAATGGACATTCTCGAGTCGCGCGAAACCTACGACATGCATCCCGACGATGCCTGGCAGCGGCTGAAGATGCGCCTGCGCAAGCCGCAGGAGCTGGCGATCCTGAAATATGTCGCCGCCTGGCGCGAACGCGAGGCACGGGCCCGCAACGTGCCGCGTTCGCGGGTGCTGAAGGACGATGCGATCTACGAGATCGCCCAGCAGCAACCCAAGGATACCGAGGCGCTCGGCCGTCTGCGCACCATTCCGAAGGGTTGGGAGCGCTCGACTTCCGGCGCTGCAGTCATCGAGGCCGTCAACACCGCTCTTGCTCTTCCGAAGGCCGATATGCCGCATGTGCCACGCCAGGCGCAGGCGCCCGAAGGGGCCGCCGCTGCCGTCGAATTGTTGAAGGTGCTGCTGAAGCTGATTTCGGAAAAACACGGCGTAGCGCCGAAGGTGATCGCCAACAGCGAGGATCTCGACAGGATCGCCGCCGAGGGCGAAAAGGCCGAAGTCGCTGCCCTGCACGGCTGGCGGCGTGATCTTTTCGGCGAGCCGGCACTGCAGCTGATCCAGGGCGCGATCGCCCTGCGCTTCGTCGACCGGAAGGTCGAGACCGTCAGCCTCTGAGACTGCTGCAGAATTCCTTAAATCGGAATCGATTTGAGGTTAAAATTGTGCGGCAATTCAAAGTGCTACGGCGTCCTTCGCGGCTCTCGAAAAGACACGCCAAGGACGCAGTAGTTTCGAATTCGCTTGACGGTTTTTTCCGGCCTGAAACAATGGCGGGAGGAAACATCACGGCGCAGAGGCGGCATGCGGGAAATATCTCCGACACAGAATTGGATCCTGATCGTGATCGTCCTCGCGGTCAGCGGCGTCATCTATGATATGATGTTCTACTCCAATCAGACGCCGGTTATCGGGGCGATCTTCGCGCTCTTCATCGGCATGCCGATCCTCGCCTTCGAGCGCAAGGTGCTGTTTCGAACGCTTTATAGACGCATCCAGAAGCTGCCGACCTTCGCCTTCATCATCACCGAACTGGTGATCTACGAGATCCTGATGAGCATCGGCTTTGCCTGCGCCGGCCTGCTGCTCTGGTCGCTCGGCATGGTGAAGCCATCGTCGCTCCTCGACCTCGTCATCATGCCGTTCGAGGTCTTTCTGTATGCACTTGCGGTCTGCACGATGCTGATCTTCGTCTTGCGTGTGCGAGAACTGCTTGGTCGTGAAGTCTTCCTCAGCATGCTCATCAGCCGCTACCGCAATCCGGTCAAGGAAGAGCGCGTCTTCCTGTTCATCGACCTCGTCGATTCGACGGCTTTTGCCGAGAAGCATGGCGACCTCAGGGCGCAACAACTGCTGAGCTCGCTGTTTGCGACCTTCGCCGAGCCCGTCAGGCGCCACAAGGGCATGATCAACGACTATGTCGGCGATGCGGCGATCATCACCTGGCCGCTTGCCCGCGGCGTCAAGAATGCACGTTGTGTGCGCTGCATCTTCGATATCCTTGCCGATATCGAAGCCAATGCCGCGGGCTGGCGGAAGAGTTACGGGCAGGTGCCGAAGCTTCGCGCCGCCCTTCACGGCGGCGAGATCATCACCGCCGAAATCGGCGTCGACCATCATAAGATCAGCTATTTCGGCGATACGGTGAACACCACCGCCCGGCTGGAGACGCTCTGCCGCAGTCTGAACCGGTCGGTTCTGATCTCCACCGAGCTTGCCCGGCGCATGAATTTTCCCGACGACATCGCCTGCGAGGATCTCGGCACCCATGCGGTGAAGGGGCGCGGCCAGGCGCTCGGCGTCATGGCGCTTACCTCGCGCGCAGTCACCATGCTGAACACGCCGGCGGTCATTCTGCACGGCTGATGCGTAAATTCAAAGCGTTACAGCGTCCTTTGCGCGTCGGAGAAAGACGCGCGGCGCTGTAAGTACGTCACCAAAGCTTCACCCAACCGTCAATTCGCTGACACGGAAGCCCTGCTAAGCGGAAGGCCTTTGCAATCCGTTCCACGGGGATATTATGAAGAACGTCCTTTTTGCTTCCGTATCGCTTTTCATCCTGGTCGCAGGCTCCGCTTCGGCCGACCAGCAGCAGTTCTCTGCCAAGCTCGCCGGCCAGGCGATCCTGCMCGCCAACACCATGGTTCCGGCACCGGCCGATGCCCCCGAATTCCTCAAGCATTCCGGCAAGTTTACGACGCCGGACCGTAAGCGCACCGAAGCGCTCGGCAAGGCTCCCGGCAAGGACGGCGCCCGCATCACCGATCTGAAGCTTCCCTTCGACGGTCAGCCGATCCAGGGTTTCTCGGGGGTCAAGACGATGGCCGACGGCACCTTCTGGACGCTCTCCGACAACGGCTTCGGCTCGAAGTCCAACTCGTCTGACTCCATGCTCTTCCTGCACCAGATGAAGTTCGACTGGGCCGGCAACAAGGCTGAAGTCGTCAAGAACCTCTTCCTTTCCGACCCCAACAAGATTGCTCCGTTCCCGATCGTGCTTGAAGGCACCGACACGCGTTATCTCACCGGCGCCGACTTTGACATCGAATCGATCCAGCCGGTTGTCGACGGCTTCTGGCTCGGCGACGAATTCGGTCCCTACATCCTGAAGTTCGACACGTCAGGCCGCCTCACCCACGTCATCCCGACGACGCTCGACGGCAAGCCGGTGCTTTCGCCCGACAATCCGCTTCTCTCGGTTCCGGCAAACCCGGCCGCCAAGATGCCGGTCTTCAATCTGAAGCGCTCCGGCGGCTTCGAGGGCCTCGCCATGTCCAAGGACGGCGCCAAGCTCTACGGCCTGCTCGAAGGCGCGATCTACAAGGATGACGGCACGGTGGAAACCATCGACGGCCACACCGCCATCCGCGTCATCGAGTTCGATGTCGCTTCCAAGAAGTGGACCGGCCGCAGCTGGCTCTATCCGTTCGAGGACAAGGGCGTGTCGATCGGCGACTTCAACATGCTCGACGACACCACCGCTCTCGTCATCGAGCGCGACAACGGCGCCGGCACGACGGACAAGGCCTGCGCCGACCCGAAGCAGCCGAAGCCGGATTGCTTCGAAGCTCCGGCCGTGCTGAAGCGCGTCTACAAGATCGAGTTCAACGACGCCAATGTCGGCAAGGCGGTCCGCAAGATCGGCTATATCGACCTCCTGAACATTCAGGATCCCGACAACAAGAAGAAGGCCGGCAGTAAGGACGGCGTCTACGATATGCCGTTCGTGACGATCGAAAACGTCGACCGCGTCGACGCCACGCACATCATCATCGGCAACGACAACAACCTGCCCTTCTCTGCCGGCCGCGCCGTCGACAAGGCCGACAATAACGAGTTCAGCCTGCTCGAAGTCGGCGAGTTCCTGAACGCGAAGTAATTCGGAATTCTGGTGTGAAATGCAGAGGGCGGCGCGAAGGCGCCGCTCTTTGTTTTCGGCTGTTTAGAGCATTTCCGTTTTCTTCGAATCACGGAAGTGCTCTATCTCTTTGCTTTCACGCAATTCCGGGCGCAAAACCGCTGCGCACTTTTGCTGAAATTGCTCTAGGTTGCAGTCTAACGACGTGCCGTGGCGCAGACCTATTCGAACCGAAACGCCAACCGCTTGTTCGTGAGCTTCGACAGCTGCTGCAGGCGGCCGTCCAGGCGTTCGCCGGCGAAGTCGCGATATTCGGGAGGCACGACGAATTCGAGGTCGAGGTCCGGGCTCGACGATTTGCGGAAGGTCAGGTTCTTGACGATGCCGGGCATCGAGGCCGAGAAGAGGTAGACGACGCGCAGCATGCCGCCGAGCAGCTTGGCGCGCTCGATGAGCTGCGGCGTGGCAATCTGCGCCAGCGGACCGGTGGCGCCGTCGTCATGCAGGCCTTCGAATCGGTAATAGTTGGAAAGCGCGATAAAGGCGCGGCCGGGATGACTGATGCCGACGAAGGAAGAGTGGGCGATGACGTTCAGCGCCTGCAGGCCGCGATAGTCAGGATGGGCGCGCCAGCTGATATCGGCAAGCAGACAGGCGGCCTGGCGGTAGCGGCTTTCCTCTTCGGTTTCCTGGATGCCGAAGAGGGGCATCATGCGGCCGGTCCACTCCGCCAGCTCGCGGGCATGCTCCGGCGAACGGGCACGCAGGATCGCCAGTTCTCCGGCGGCAGCAAGCAGCGGATCGGCGCGTCGCTCGGCCTCCGACAACAGCGAATAGAGATATCCTTCGCGCACACCCTGCGCCGAGAAGGAAATCAGCGACGGCTTCATCGCACTCAGCACTTCCTTCATGGCGACGGCGCCGAAGGGCAGCAGCGAACGGCGGTGCTTGGAAACGGCCTGCAGTGCCGGCTCCCTGGAGTCGCGCGCGGTCACCACCTGGTCGAGGAACTGCATCATTCCTTCGAACGACACCTCATAACCCTGCATCATGTGCAGCGGATAATGGGTGATTTCCATGTGCAGCTTGGCGATGTTTCGCCAGGTGCCGCCGACAGCGTAGAAGGTACGCCCCTCGCCTTTCGACAGCAGCTTTGCCGTCTTCAACTGCTTGCGGGCAAAGGTCTGGGCCTTGGAGAGCGACCCGCCGGCATATTCCGACAGGCGCAGGCCGCCGAGCGGCAACGTGATGCCCTTGCCGAACTCCTTACCCTTGATATCGATCAGTTCCAGCGAGCCGCCGCCGAGATCGCCGGCAATGCCGTCAGGATTGTAGAAACCGCTGATGATGCCGAGCGAGGCGAATTTCGCCTCCTCCTCACCGGAGAGCACGCGGACCTTGCGGTTAAGGATGGTTTCCGCCTGATGGATGAAATCAGGACCGTTGCTCGCCTCGCGCGCAGCCGCCGTCGCCAGCACATACATGGTGGCAGCCCGGGCCTGGTCTGACAGAGCCTTGAAACGGTGCAGCGCCGCCAGGGCCCGGCTGACGCTCTCTTCATCCATCTTGCCGGTAAGGGCTACGCCTTTGCCGAGGCCGCAGAGGACCTTTTCGTTGAAGAGGACGGTTGGCGAACGGGACATGCCTTCGTAGACGACAAGACGAATCGAATTCGATCCAATATCGACGACGGAGACCGGGGCGATCCCCGGAAGGCGCCCCTGGGCTTCAGATTCAACCATTTAGGTCCAGTTTTACTTGTTGTTGCGGCCTTCGAGCAAGCCGGCGATCAGCTTCGGCGCACTGGACTTCAGAGCTTCACCACGGCCCGACAGGCTCGGATTGGTCATGAAATACTGCTGCGCATTGAACGGTTCTTCGCCCCTGCGCACTTCCATGCGTCGCGACGTACCGTCGGGCAATATCTCGTAGCTTTGTTGATTGTCAATCACGTTGCCGAGCATAATCTGTGACAAGACCTGCTCGTGAACGGTGGGATTCGTCAGCGGAACCATGGTTTCGACGCGACGATCGAGGTTTCTCGGCATCATGTCGGCCGAGCCGATGTAAACCAGCGCCTTGTCGGACGGCAGGCCGTGGCCGTTGCCGAAGCAGAAGATGCGGCTGTGCTCGAGGAAGCGGCCGACGATCGACTTGACGCGGATCTTTTCCGAAAGGCCGGGCACCTGCGGACGCAGGCAGCAGATGCCGCGCACGACGAGATCGATTTCGACGCCGGCATGGCTGGCGCGATAGAGCGCGTCGATGATGTCCGGGTCGACAAGCGAATTCATCTTCATCCAGATCGCGGCCGGCGCACCGTTCCTGGCATGCTGAATCTCTTCTTCGATGTGACGCAGGATGCGCGGACGCATCGTATAGGGGGAGATCGCGAGCTGCATGCCCTGTTCCGGCTCGCCATAGCCGGTGATGAAATTGAAGATGTTCGCCATGTCGTGGGCGATGACGGGATTGCAGGTGAAATAAGACAGGTCCGTATAAATCTTCGCGGTGATGGGGTGGTAGTTGCCCGTTCCGAGGTGGCAATAGGTTCGCAGCTTGCCTTCCTCGCGCCGAACGACCATCGACATCTTGGCGTGGGTCTTGAGCTCGATGAAGCCGAAGACGACCTGGACGCCGGCGCGCTCGAGATCGCGCGCCCAGCGAATGTTCGCCTCTTCGTCGAAGCGGGCCTTGAGCTCGACCAGCGCCGTGACCGACTTGCCGGCTTCGGCGGCGTCGATCAGCGCGCGGACGATCGGGCTGTCATTGGAGGTGCGGTAAAGCGTCTGCTTTATCGCCAGAACGTCAGGATCGCGCGCAGCCTGGAGAAGAAACTGGACCACCACGTCGAAAGATTCGTAGGGGTGATGGACGACCATGTCCTTTTCGCGGATGGCAGCGAAGCAGTCGCCGGCATGTTCACGGACGCGCTCGGGAAATCGCGCATTGTAGGGGGCAAACCTGAGATCCTCGCGCGGCGCCTTGGTGATCTCGGACAGGGTGTTCAACGCCAGAAGGCCCGGCAGAACGGCAACGCGATTATCAGGGATATTGAGCGCCTGAACGACGAACTGACGCAGCGAGGCCGGCATTTCCGAGTCGGTCTCGATGCGGATGACCTTACCGCGACGGCGGCGCTTCAGCGCCGTTTCGAAGAAGCGGACGAGATCCTCGGCCTCTTCCTCGACTTCGATATCGCTGTCGCGGATGACGCGGAACGTACCGGAGCCCTGCACCTCGTAACCCGGGTAGAGCCGATGGATGAAGATATTGGCGACATCTTCCAGCGTGATGTAGCGGATCGTGTTTCCATCATCCGGCAGGCGGACGAAGCGGTCGAGCGCCACCGGCAGGCGCAGCAGCGCCGTCATCGGCTCGCGGCCGTTCTTGCTGACAAGCTGCAAACCGATCGAGAAGCCGAGATTCGGAATGAAGGGGAACGGATGGGCAGGATCGATCGACAACGGCGTCAAAACAGGGAAGATCGCCTGTTCGAA
Organism: Rhizobium sp. 01N447_2; assembly: GCF_056399245.1. NCBI lineage: Bacteria > Pseudomonadati > Pseudomonadota > Alphaproteobacteria > Hyphomicrobiales > Rhizobiaceae > Rhizobium > Rhizobium sp. 01N447_2. The sequence continues at coordinate 13,583 of NZ_JBFTQY010000013.1, read as the reverse complement.
TTCGGCGGCCAGCCACTGGCGGTCGGCATCGCTCAAGGCGCCGGGGCGCACGATCAGGATGTCTTCCTTAGCGAGATATTGCTGCAGCACGGCGAGCGAGGCCTGCTGCTCCATCTGCAGGTGGTCGATCTCCTGCAGGATCGAGTCGAGCTGCTCGGCCGGCGTCTTGCCGTCGGGGCTGCGGATGGCGATGTTTTGGCGCACCTGGCCCTCGAGGCCGGCGACGCGCACCATGAAGAATTCATCGAGGTTGGCGGCCGAGATCGACAGGAAACGGACACGCTCGAGCAGCGGATGCTCGGTGTTCAACGTTTCTTCCAGGAYACGGCGATTGAACTGCAGCCAGGAGAATTCTCGGTTGATGAAGCGCTCGGGGCTCTTGAGCAGTTCTTCCAGCGGGGGCGTGTTGTCGTTGATTTCCGGAGTGAGTTCCTGATGTTCTGCGACTGCGCTATCCATTGTCCGCTTACCCCGTTTTCAATCGCCAAAGGCAATTATATCAGTTTGACGACGGAACTGTGACAGTCAATCGGCTGGTTCCGAATTTCCCAATTCATTCAATACTTCGGCAGCAAGAGACCGGGTGATTTTCGTGCCCCGCGACAGGGCCAGCCGGTCAATCCTTTCGACGATCGTCTGGGCCGCGTTCAGCGACCGCTCCATCCGGTTCACGATATAGAGCACGAGTTTGTCATCTATATAAAGCTGCCGGTCGGCGAAGAGCTTGACGATCACTTGCGACAACAGCGCCTCATCGGGTTCGCCGATCTCGACGACGGTTGCCGCTTTCAGGCGCGAGCGCAGATCGGGCAGCAAAACCGGCCACGACATCGGCCAGAGGCGGCTGGTCATCAACAGGTTGGTGCCGTTTTCGCGCACGCTGTTGATGACGTGGAAGAGCGCGTTGTCGTCGAAGCCGAGGCGGTCGGCGTCCTCGAACAACACCGGGCCGGCGGCGGCGGCAACCGCTGTATCCGAGCCAAGCTCGGGATGGATGTCGACGGCGCCGCTCAATTCCCGCCAGATGCGGGCGAGATGCGATTTTCCCGAGCCGACGGGGCCGGCGAGCACGACGACCGGCGATGGCCATGCCGGCCAAGCATCGACAATCGAAACGGCCGCGGCAAGACGCTCCGAGATCAGGAGATCGTCGCGACCGCTTGCGGGATCGTGCGAAAAGGCCAGCGGCAGCTGCTCTCCGGCCTTGCGCTTCGGATCAGCGTTCTTCACGTCATTCATTGGGAACAGATTTCGTCTTCCGGGCGCGGCCACTGGGCGACCCGCCAAAATAAAGATCGCTCTGAAGGTAGCGTGAAAGCGCGAAACGAACAAGGACGCCGACGGCGGCGGCAGCCGGCACGGCAACCAGAAGCCCGACGAAACCGAAGAGCGCGCCGAAGGCAAAAAGCGCAAACATCAGCCAGACTGGATGCAGGCCGACGCTGGAGCCGACGAGCTTCGGCTGCAGAATGTTGCCTTCCAGGAACTGACCGCTGAAGAAGACGACGAGCACCAGGCCGATCCAGGGATAATCGGGCCAGAATTGCACGAGCGCCACACCGATGGCGAGCACGAGACCGACCATCGAGCCGACATAGGGAATGAAGCTGATCATGCCGGCGAAGAGGCCGATCAGCAGCCCGAAATTCAGCCCGACAAGAGAAAGGCCGACGGCATAATAGATGCCGAGGATGAGGCAGAGCGAGCCCTGGCCGCGAATGAAACCGGCGATCGCCTGGTCGATCTCCTTGGCGATCTGGCGGACATCGGCGACATAATCGCGCGGGATCCACTGGTCGACCTTGGCAACCATACGGTCCCAATCGAGCAGGATATAGAAGGCGACGACGGGGGTGACCACGAGCAGCGATATGACGTCGACGATCGCCTTGCCGGAATTCCAGATCTGCGCGAAGAGCCCGGTGAGGAAGCCCATGCCCTCCGACAGGATGCCGGAGAGATTGTCCTTGATCGTGCCCATCTGGTTCTCGACCCAGTCCGGCAGCAGCGAATTCTGCGCCTGCGTGATGAACTGCTGTAATTGGCTGATATAGCCCGGCAGACGCTGAGCGAAATCGTTGAACTGGCTGATGAGCACCGGAATGAGGATCATCAGCGCCAGCGTAAAGACGATGACGAAGGCGACGAGAATGCCGATGGTCGCCATCATGCGGCTCAGACCCAGGCGTTCAAGCCGGTCAGCCACCGGATCGAGGAAATAGGCAATCGCCATGCCGGCGATGAAGGGCAGCAGGATCGAGCTGAAGACATAAAGGAAGACGATGAAGAAGACGAGCACTACCAGCCAGAAGAAAATCTGACGCTTGAGACTGTTGCCGCTGACATGCTGTGGCATCGCTTCCCCGCTGATCACTCGCCGCCGCCAAACGCCGCATCCGAACCGGAGCGGCCATTCAGCACATAGGATGCAGGCGCAAAGATGGTCAACCCTGTCGCGCCAAATCCCCGAAAGGCTCAGGGAAGACGCGGGAAATTGGGGGCTTTTGCTATGCAGCGCTTGCATAAAAGCCCCTGTCATGCAATTGCGACCGGCAGATGACGCGGCACGTTTGCCGCCTGAAATAGCCATCGGAGACCAGCATGAGCCAGTCTGGGAAAAACGGCCTGACATATAGCGATGCGGGCGTCGATATCGATGCCGGCAACCTCCTCGTCGAGAAGATCAAGCCGGCGGTGCGCTCGACCCGCCGTCCCGGCGCCGACGGCGAGATCGGCGGCTTCGGCGGGCTGTTCGACCTCAAGGCGGCGGGCTTTTCCGATCCGGTTCTCGTCGCTGCCAATGATGGTGTCGGCACCAAGCTGAAGATTGCGATCGACGCCGACTATCACGACACCGTCGGCATCGACCTCGTCGCCATGTGCGTCAACGATCTCGTGGTGCAGGGCGCCGAGCCGCTGTTCTTCCTCGATTATTTCGCGACCGGCAAGCTCGACCCCGACCAGGGCGCGGCCATCGTCGGCGGCATTGCCGCCGGCTGCCGCGAGGCGGGCTGCGCGCTGATCGGCGGCGAGACTGCCGAAATGCCCGGCATGTATTCCTCCGGCGATTACGATCTCGCGGGTTTTGCCGTCGGTGCTGCCGAGCGCGGCAAGCTCCTGCCATCAGGCGATATTGCCGAAGGTGACGTGATCCTCGGCCTTGCCTCCTCCGGCGTCCATTCCAACGGCTTTTCGCTGGTGCGCAAGATCGTGGAATTGTCCGGCCTCGACTGGAGCGCAGCCGCACCGTTTGCCGAAGGCCGGCTGCTCGGCGAAGCTCTGCTCGAGCCGACCCGTATCTATGTGAAGCCGCTTCTGAAGGCGATCCGCGAGACCGGCGCCATCAAGGCGCTGGCGCACATCACCGGCGGCGGCTTCCCGGAAAATATTCCGCGCGTCCTGCCGAAGCACCTGGCGGCCGAGATCGATCTTGCCGCCGTCAAGGTGCCGCCGGTGTTTTCATGGCTCGCCAAGACGGGCGGCGTCGAATCCAAGGAAATGCTGCGCACTTTCAACTGCGGCGTCGGCATGATCGCCGTCGTTGCCGGCGAGAATGTCGCGACGGTTTCCGCTGCACTCGAAGCCGAGGGCGAGACTGTTATCACGCTCGGCCGCATGATCGCCCGCGACGAGGGCGCTGCCGGCACGGTCTACAAGGGCACGCTTGCCATATGAGCTCGCCGCGCAAACGCGCCGTCGTCTTCATATCAGGCAGCGGCTCCAACATGATGGCGCTGGTTGCGGCGGCAAAGGCATCCGACTATCCGGCTGAGATCGTCGGCGTGATCTCCGACAAGAAGGATGCCGGCGGCCTTGCCAAGGCCGCCGCCGAAGGCATCGCCACCTTCGCCTTCCCCCGCAAGGACTATGCCAGCAAGGACGCGCATGAGGCGGCGATCTTTTCGGCGCTCGATGAGCTTTCACCCGATATTCTCTGCCTAGCAGGCTACATGCGGCTGCTGACGGCGACCTTCATCCAGCGCTACGAAGGCCGAATGCTCAACATCCACCCTTCCCTGCTGCCGCTGTTTCCGGGCCTGCACACGCATCAGCGCGCGCTCGACGCCGGCATGCGGATCGCCGGCTGCACCGTGCATTTCGTCACCGAAGGCATGGACGAGGGACCGGTGATCGGCCAGGCGGCCGTACCGGTTCTTTCCGGCGACACGGCCGAAAGCCTTGCTGCACGTGTGCTGACCATCGAACACCAGATCTATCCGCAAGCCTTGCGGCTTTTCGCCGAAGGCCGGGTGACGATGGAAGGCGGCAGGGCCATGAGCACAGAGGCCTCAACCACCGTACCCAGGGCTCAACTCATTTCGCTGATCGGCGACCGCTCTTAGGCCGCTTGTTTTACGCAATTCCCGGCAAAAGCGCTTCGCGCTTTGCCTGGGAAAACCGCTTCGCACTTTTGCTGGAATTGCTCTAAGCCGCCAAAGCCCGCAAAGGATGCAGCGTGCCATCGCTGTAGACGAAGCGGCCGGCGCGGAACGTGGCGCGGATGCGATTGATATCGCCCGGCTCGACCACGACAAGATCGGCGCGCTGGCCGATGGCGATCTCGCCGCGATCCGACAAGCCGGCTGAACGGGCGGCATTGCCGGTCGCCATGGCAACGGCTGCCGGCAGGCCACCTTCCACCATGTCGGCAAGCTTGAAGATGCCGGGCACGAAGGCAGCCGGATGATAATCGGCGGCGATGACGCTCAGCAGGCCGGCCCTTGCAGCATCGAGCGCGCTGAGATTGCCCGACATCGACTGGCCACGCAGTGCGTTCGGCGCGCCCATCAGCGTCCAGAGGCCACGACGGCGCGCCTCCTCCGCCGCAGGTGCGGTGACCGGAAACTCGCTGATGGTGACGCCGAGATCGTGCATTTCGGCGACTTTTTCGACGCTGTCATCGTCATGCGAGGCAAGCGACAGCTTATGCTTCAGCGACAGCGCGACGATCTCCTTCAGCTTGGCCTCGATGTCAGGATTGCTGCGCATGGCGATGCGCTTGGCAACGATCTCCGCCGCCATTTCCTCGGAGACGGCGCGACGCTCGGAGATGCTCAAGATGTAGCTTTGCAAGTTGTTGTATTGGCCCTGGCCCGGCGTGTGGTCGGTGAGCGAAACCATGTCGATCTGATCGGCATTCAGCAGGCGCTCGAGTGCCGGGGCTGCAGCGACATTGGTGATTTCRTAGCGGGCGTGGACGCGGTGGTCGATCAACAGATCGTCACGCAGGCGGTTGATGCCCTCGATCACCGCTGATGTCGTCTCCAGCGAGCGGACGTGGCTGTAGACGCTTTCGGTCGCGAAGGAGACGGCGGCAAACGCGGTCGTGACACCGGCGGCGGCAAGCTTCTTGTCCAGTTCGTGGATGCCGAAATCGATCGGCATCGTCGCGTTCGGCCGTGGGGCGATCTCGCGCTCGATCATGTCACCGTGGAGATCGACTAATCCGGGCATCAGCAGCCGCCCGCCGCCATCGATGGCAGCACCGGCGACCGGCTCCGGCCCGATCTCGGCGATGACCCCATCCTCAACACGCACGGAACCTTCCCTCACCACCTCGTTTGGGAGAACGAGGGTGAAATTGCTGAGCCACATGGGCTTTCTCCTGACCGCATCCGATGATTGACAAACCGCAGCGGATAGAACCGCTTCGTGACAGTCGTATGAAATTTCGCGCCTTATCATCTTAAAGCGGAAACTTGCGCTTTGGAAATGATCCGATGCGCTCGCCCCGCAGTTTCACCGGTCCCTCGATCCCGCGAAATGATCGCGATCAGGCCGTCAGCCTTGCCCTGTTCAACGCGGCCCATTGCAGAAGCACGATCGTTTTGACGTCGAAGATCTCGCCGGTTTCGATCATCGCCGCCGCCTCGTCGAGCGGGATTTCGAGGACCTCGATATCCTCGTGCTCCTCGTCCAGGCCGCCGCCTTCCGCCACGCGGTCGGCGATGTCGACGACGGCTGTGAAGAAGTGGACCACTTCGGTGACGGCACCCGGTGAGGTGTAGGATTTGAAGAGGAAGCGCGCATCGCGTAGGCGATAGCCGGTCTCCTCCATCGCCTCGCGACGGATCGCCGCTTCGGGATGGTCATCGTCGAGAAGGCCGGCCGGCACCTCGATTATCCAGCTGGGATCGCCGTTGAGATGAACGGCGAGGCGGAATTGGCGGACGAGAACGACGAGGTCGCGCCTGGGATCGTAAAGCAGGATGCAGGCGGCCGGCGTTCGGTGATAGACCTCCCGTTTCAACCGCTGGGTTGCGCCCTTGCTGTCGATATAGTCGAGCAGGTAGCTGCTCAACCGCGTCCACCCATTCGACAGCGTGTCTTCGCTGACGATCTTCACACGTGATTTCAGCTGCATCATGCTGCGTCCCTGCGAAGCCAGACCTTGTTGTCGTGTACGGCTGCCCCGCCATAGGGCGCGACAGGGTCGGCGCCGGTCAAGACGTTGATGCCCTCGCCGTCGACATGCGCCTTGTTCGGCCAGAGGCCTTCGGCGATCAGCACGCCGGATTTGACTTCGGTGGTGATGCGGGCGTGGAGGCGCAGATCGCCGCGGCTGTTGCCAATGCGGACGAGATCGCCATGGGCGATGCCGTTGGCTTCGGCGTCGGCCGGATTGACCATCACTTCAGGGCGGCCTTCCTTCTGGCGAGAGGTCTTGGTCTCGGAGAAACTCGAATTCAGGAAGTTGCGCGCCGGCGAGGTGGCAAGCCGGAAGGGATGCTCGGGATCGGCGACTTCGATGACATCGACCTGATCAGGGAAGGCCGGAAGCGCGGCATGCGGACCGAGCGCGCCGATAGAAGCCGGGGGCTTGTTGGGCGCCGGCTGATCGATCCAGTCCGGGCGGAAATGAAACTTGCCATCCGGATGGGCAAAGCCATTCAGATAATGCGCCTCCTCGAAAGCGGGCTGACGATCGAACCATTTGTGTTCGAGGAAATGGTCGTAATCCGGCAGGCCGCTCGATTCCAGGATGCGGTCGACCATCTCCCGGGCGGTGAAGCCGAAGCCGGAGCGATCGGCGACGCCGAGGCGTTTTGCCAGTTCCTCGATGACGAAGAGATTGGTGCGCACGGTTGACGGCGGCTCGACCAGCTTCGGCCCCAGCAGGATATGGTTCTGGCCGCCGGCCCGATAGATATCGTCATGTTCGACGAACATCGTTGCCGGGATGACGATATCGGCGATCTCGGCCGTTTCGGTCATGAACTGCTCGTGCACGGCAACGAAGAGGTCGTTGCGGGCAAAGCCGCGTCTGACGAGGCGCTGCTCGGGGGCGATGTTTGCAGGATTGGTGTTCTGGATCAGCATCGCCGTCACCGGGCCTCGATGGCGCAGCGCGACCGCATCGCCGATCAGCACGCGGCCGATCTGCGACTGGTCGAGCATGCGAATATCGGCATCCTTCATCGACCGGCCGGTCAGTTCGGCGCTGTTCATGCGGAAGATATCGCTGTTCGAATGGAAGGCGCCGCCGCCCTCATATTGCCAGGAGCCCAGCACGGTGGCGATCGAGGCGGCCGCATGCATGGCGACCGCGCCGTTGCGCTGGCGGGTGAAGCCATAGCCCAGGCGGAAAAAGGTCTTCTTCGTCGTGCCGACAAGGCTGGCGAAGGCTTCGATCTCCTCGACCGAAAGGCCGGTGATGGCAGCGGCCCATTGCGGCGTCTTGGTTTTCAGATGCGCTTCGAGGCCGGCGGGATCATCGGCATATCTCGCCATATAGTCACGGTCGGCATGGCCGTCTCGGAAGGCGATGTGCATGACGGCGCAGGCGAGTGCGGCGTCGGTGCCGGGCCTGACGATCAGCGCCATGTCGGCCTGCTTCATCGTCGGATTGTCGTAGATGTCGATGACGACGATCTTCGCACCGCGCTCCTTGCGCGACTTGATGGCGTGGGTCATCACGTTGACCTGCGTCGAGACCGCGTTGGTGCCCCAGATGACGACGCAATCGGTGCGGCCCATCTCGCGTGGATCGGGACCGCGCAGCGTGCCGGTCGCCATCGTGAAGCCGGTCCAGGCGGGGTTGGTGCAGATCGAGGAGAAGAAGCCGGAGTAACGCTTGGCATGACGCAGGCGATCGATGGAATCGCGCTGCACCCAGCCCATGGTACCAGCGTAGAAATAGGGCCAGATCGCCTCGCTGCCGTCCCTTGCCTCGGACTTCACAAAGGCTTCGGCGATCTCATCCAGCGCATCGTCCCAGGAAATCTGCTGCCACTGCCCTGCCCCCTTGGCACCGGCGCGGCGTAGAGGATGCATCAGACGGTCGGGATGGTAGAGCCGCTCGGCATAACGGGCGACCTTGGCGCAGATGACACCCGACGTGTAGGAATGGTCATTGGCGCCGCGCACACGGCCTATGCGGCCATCCTCTGATATATCGACCTCCAGCGCGCAGGTGGAGGGACAGTCATGCGGACAGGCGGTGTGGCCTACCCTATTCTCCGGCTTCGATGATTTGGCGTGGATGGGGGTCGCAATGTTCATGGCATTTGTATATTCCAAGGCTTGCACGGCCAAAAGCCACAAAAATTCCCCATGACGCGAATTCATACGGACATCAGCAAAAATGAACTACCGCCACATCTATCACGCGGGCAACTTTGCCGATGTGCTGAAACATGTCGTGCTGACGCGGCTGATCCGCTATATGCAAAAGAAGGATGGCGGCTTCCGCGTGCTCGACACGCATGCCGGCATCGGGCTCTACGACCTCTCCTCCGAAGAAGCACAGAAAACCGGCGAATGGCTCGATGGCATCGGCAAGCTGATGGAGGCAGAGCTCGGCCCTCAGGTTTCCGAACTGCTGGAGCCGTACCTCTCGGCAATCCGCGAACTCAATCCTGAGGGCGGCATCCGCTTCTATCCCGGCTCGCCGAAACTTGCGCGCATGCTGTTCCGCCCGCAGGACCGGCTGTCGGCGATGGAACTGCATCCCGAGGACTACGTCAGGCTGCACCGGCTGTTCGAGGGCGATCACCACGCCCGCATCACCGAGCTCGACGGCTGGCTGGCGCTCGGCGCACATCTGCCGCCGAAGGAGAAGCGCGGCATCGTGCTCGTCGATCCGCCCTTCGAGGAAGAGGACGAATATCGGCGGCTGGCCGAAGGACTGGAAAAAGCCTACCGCCGCTTTCCCGGCGGCACCTATTGCCTGTGGTACCCCCTGAAAAAGGGCGCACCGATCAAGGAATTCCACGAGGCGCTGCAGGCGCTCGACATCCCGAAAATGCTCTGCGCCGAACTCGCGGTTCGMAGCGACCGCGGCATTACCGGACTGACGGGCTCAGGCCTCGTCATCGTCAACCCGCCCTTCACGCTGAAGGACGAGTTGCACCAATTGCTGCCCGCATTGAAGGACCATCTGGCGCAAGACCGTTTTGCCTCGCACCGCGCCTTCTGGCTGCGCGGCGAGAACAAGGCGGTCAAGGACGATTGACCGGGTAGAGCGCCGCGCGCCCCATAGGACGAGCTAAGGACGCTCTAGCACTTTGAATTTGCGCATAATCCTTTCCGAAAATCGATTCCGATTTTCGGAGTTATGCGCTAGCTTCAGGGATAGTCCGCGCCGCAACTCCACAATCTCATCAGGTGTCCCATGAAGCTCCTTTGTTCGCCCGCCTCGCCCTATTCCAACAAGGTGCGGATGGCCGCGCATTTTCTGGCGCTGAAATTGAACGCCATCCGGGTCGACACCAATACCGGACCGGCGATCCTGCTGGACAACAATCCGCTCGGCAAGATCCCGACGCTGCTGACCGATGACGGAGTCTCGATATTCGACAGCGTGGCGATCATGCATTATTTCGACCGGCTGACGAAGGGCGGGCTCTACCCTTCCAAGAAGGGCAAGCGCACGGATGCGGAAATCCTCGAGGCGCTCTGCGACGGCATCTGCGACTGCCTGCTGGCGATCGTCTACGAGCGGCGCTTCCGCGACGAGGAAAAAATTCACCAGCCGTGGATCGACAGGCAATGGAAGAAGGCGACGAGCGGGCTCGCTCATCTCGGCGCCAATCCACCGAAGCTTGGCAAGAAGCTCAATGGCGGGCATTTCGCGCTGGCCGCGACGCTCGATTATCTCGAGCTGCGCTTCAAGGACCAGTGGGAAGCCGATCATGCGCCGCTCACCGACTGGCTGCGGCAGTTCGACAAGAAATTCCCTGCCCATAGCGAACTCAAGTCCCAAGGCTGAGCGCGCTCAAAGCCCAGGGCTCAACGGCGGGAAGAGCAAACAGACAGCAAAAAGCCGGGCGACGTGCCCGGCTTTTTCATGCTTGAACGGATGGTCCGGCTTAGAACTTGACGCCGATACCGAGCTTGACGCTGTTCTCGTCGTAACCGCGCGAGAAGCTGCCGGAGTCGAGGTCGTAGTCCTTGCTCTGGTAGTCGGTGTAGCGATATTCCAAGCGCGTCGTGATGTTGTTGGTCACGAAGGCTTCGACGCCGGCGCCGACCGTATAGCCGAAGTTCGTCTTGCTTTCGTCCGAGGTGTCGTCGGAAACCTTGACGTCGCCGATGGCAAGACCGGCCGTGCCGTAGAGCAGGAAGGGGTTCATGTCGTAGCCGACGCGGCCACGGACAGAGCCGTTCCAGCCATACTTGTTCTTGACGCCGCCTGAGGAGACGTCGTCGCCGCTGTAGCCGAGATCGGATTCAACGCCGTAAACGATCTGGCCCTGCTGCCAGTTGTAGCCGGTGAAGACCTGGCCGCCGAAACCGTAGGTGTGGCGGTCGGAACCGAAGTCACCCATGTTGTAGGTGCCGGCGCCGCCGAGATAAAAGCCTTCCCAGTTGCCTGCCGGCTTGACCGGAGCGTCCTGGGCGACCGRTGCTTCCGGAACCTGGTCGACGGCATCGGCCGCCTGAGCTGCCGAGACGCCCGCAATTGCAAAAACGGAGGCCATGAGGCCAGCAATGAGTACACGCATACTTAGTCTCCTTTCGGTCCCGCGCCGCTTTGTCAACTGTCTATCAGTGAAGCATTGGCGGGATATTGCCAGATGTCCCTTCCGGATCGAGACTGAAATTGGAACTCAAATGCGGATTTGAAAGAGCCAAATTGTGATATCATTGTGGCTGCCGCATGGCTGAAATTCGATGTTGCTTTGGCGCAACATACAATTCATTAACCATACTGAAGTGTTAAACTGAAAATACTTATTTTAAGAAATCGCATTCTTAAATAATACATAGAATATCCGGCTCTCGGACGCAACCGCAGCGGCCTATTTATATAATCTCCGTCGGCCCCTATATAGTCTGCAGACAGACTCGCGGGATCAGAAGGCAAGATTTTGAACCACAAAAGACTTCGCTCGGCCCTTATAACAGGGGCTGCTAAGAGAATAGGCCGGGCAATCGCCGAAGACCTTGCTGCAAATGGCTTTTCCGTTGCGATCCACGCGAACGGCTCCATCGGTGAGGCCGAAGAGCTGGTGGCGGAATTGCGGCGAAAGGGATATCGGGCGATCGCCCTACAGGCCGACCTCACCGATATCGGCGAAACGGGTGCCTTGGTCGCGAAGGCGTCGGAAGCGCTCGGGCCACTCGATCTGCTCGTCAATAATGCGTCGGTCTTCCAGCATGATTCCGCGCGCAGTTTCAATGCCGCCACCTGGGCTTTGCACTTCGACCTGCATGTCCGTGCGCCCTCTATTCTTGCGGCGGCCTTCGCGCAGCAGATGCCCGTTGAGGCGGCAGGGCTGATCGTCAATATCATCGACCAGCGGGTCTGGGCGCTGAGGCCCAGCTTCTATTCCTATACCCTCTCCAAATCCGCGCTGTGGACGGCGACACAGACGCTTGCACAGGCATTGGCGCCACGCATCCGCGTCAATGCCATCGGCCCCGGCCCCTCGATGCCGAGCGAGCGGCAGGCGATGGAGGACTTCCAAGCGCAGGTCTCAGCCCTTATCTTGCAGCGAGGGCCGGCGCTGGAGGAATTCGGACAAACGATTCGCTTCCTTTACGACACGCCCTCGATCACCGGCCAGATGATTGCCCTCGACGGCGGCCAGCACCTCGCCTGGCAGACGCCCGATGTGGCGGAGATTACGGAATGAACGGACGAAAGCTGCCGGATGGCGGCGTTCTCTACGACGAGACGGATGAGAGCGAAGACGATATCGAAGTGGAAGGCGACGTTTCCGCCGCCGCCCCGCTTGCGGCTGCGGTCGACTGGAATGCAGGCAGCCTCAATGAAACCGGGCTCTTCGGCGCGGAACTGATCGGCGAATTCGTCAAGCGGCTCCCCAACAGCCCCGGCGTCTACCGCATGTTCAACGCCGAGGGTGACGTGCTCTATGTCGGCAAGGCGCGCAGCCTGAAGAAGCGCGTCAACAATTACGCCGTCGGCCGCGTGCATTCCAACCGCATCGCCCAGATGGTGCGCCAGACGGCCAACATGGAATTCGTGACGACGCGCACGGAAACCGAAGCGCTGCTCCTGGAAGCGAATCTGATCAAGCGCTTGCGGCCGCGCTTTAACGTGCTTTTGCGCGACGACAAGTCGTTTCCCTATATCCTCATTACCGGCGACCACCGGGCGCCGGCGATCTTCAAGCATCGCGGTGCGAGAGCGCGAAAGGGCGACTATTTCGGACCATTCGCTTCGGCCGGCGCGGTCGGGCGCACGATCAACTCGCTGCAGCGCGCCTTCCTGATCCGCACTTGCACCGACAGCGTCTTCGAAACGCGCACGCGACCCTGCCTGCTCTACCAGATCAAGCGCTGTTCCGGGCCGTGCACCCATGAGGTCAGCGACGAGGGTTACGGCGAACTGGTCCAGGAGGCGAAGGACTTCCTGTCCGGCAAGAGCCAGAAGGTGAAGTCGCATATGGCCGAAGCCATGAACCAGGCGGCCGAGGACCTCGACTTCGAGCGGGCGGCGATCTATCGCGATCGGCTGGCCGCACTTTCGCACGTGCAGAGCCACCAGGGCATCAATCCGGCCGGTGTCGAGGAGGCTGACGTTTTCGCCATCCATCATGAGGGTGGCATCTCCTGCATCCAGGTGTTCTTCTTCCGCACCGGCCAGAACTGGGGCAACCGCGCCTATTTCCCGAAGGCCGATCCGCAGCTTTCGAGCGCCGAAGTGCTGAATTCCTTCCTCGCACAGTTCTACGACGACAAGCCCGTGCCGAAGCAGATCATGCTGTCGCAGACAGTCGAGGAGCTGGAGCTGCTTGCCGCAGCACTCAGCGAAAAGGCCGGCCACAAGGTCTCCATCCTGGTGCCGCAGCGCGGCGAGAAGCGGGATCTGGTCGACCATGTCGTCGGCAATGCACGCGAGGCGCATGGGCGAAAGCTTGCCGAGACGGCGTCGCAGTCGCGGCTGCTCGAAGGTTTCAAGGAAACGTTCGGGCTTGCCTATGCACCGCAGCGCATCGAGATCTACGACAACTCGCATATCATGGGCACCAATGCCGTCGGCGGCATGGTGGTCGCGGGGCCGGAAGGTTTCGTCAAGAACCAGTACCGCAAGTTCAACATCAAATCGACCGACATCACGCCCGGCGACGACTTCGGCATGATGAAGGAGGTGATGACGCGGCGTTTCTCGCGGC